>JAZRWB010000039.1:0-44973 GCA_045599445.1 Kiritimatiellia bacterium
TAATAATGGGACTCTATGAAGGTGAGATGGTGGTGCTATGGCTAAAACGGTTAAAATCATAGTGTGCTTAATTACTTTTTTTGTTTGCCTTGTGGTTGTGTCAATCAGGATTGAAAATAATCAATTGTCAGCTATAAAATCCATAGAGGTTTATCAAGATGTAAAAGCCGGTTACTCATATTTGGTTACAATGGAAAAAGAATTGTGTATAGAGAATAAGAAATACAAGGCTGTGTATCTAAGACCGGAATTTCCATCGCTGCCATCAGGATGTCGAGTTTTGATTTTTAACGATATTGACGATTGCGTGGATAGGACTTTTGATATAAGTCAAGATAAAGGATTTGAAATTAGGTGGCGATTGGTAACGACAAATGATTCCAAGAATATCCAACATTTAATTCCTCGATGAGTTTGGTGATAGATACGAGGTTGTTGAATATGTTGCTGTTACATAATGAGACTTGTGGGATTTCAGGGTCAGACCCTTGTGATACGTTTGGCGAAAGCGGTTTTAAGTGAGATTATGCTCGAGAGGATTGCGAGGGAGATTGGTGTTGGGCCGACGCAAGTTAAGGCGGTAGCGAAGCTTTTGGACGAGGGTTCGACGGTGCCGTTCATCGCGCGTTATCGCAAGGAGGCGCACGGCAATCTCGACGAGGTACAAATCAGCAAGATTCAGGATCGCCTCGCCTACTACCGCGAGCTCGACGAACGCAAGAAGACGATTCTAAAATCCATCGACGAGCAAGGCAAGCTTACCGACGAACTTAAATCGAAGATTCTCGCGACGTACGTGAAGAGCGCGCTCGAAGACCTTTACCAGCCCTACAAACCCAAGCGTCGCACCCGCGCCGAAGTCGCGCGCGAAAAGGGCTTTGAACCGCTCGCGAACAAGATTTGGAACGGCGAGTTGGAAGGTGAGAGGTTGAGGTTGAAGGTTGAGGGAGGAGAGATTGGCGAAGAGGACTTGCAGTTTGCCCGCGACATTCTCGCCGAACGCATCGCCGACGACGCGGACGTGCGCGGGGCGGTGCGCAATGCCTTTCGGACGAAGGGCGTCGTCCGAAGCGAGGTCGCGAGTCCTCGGCCGACCGAGCCGACCAAGTTCGAGCAATACTACGATTTCGAGGAGCCGATCTCGACGATTCCCTCCCACCGCTACCTCGCGATTCGGCGCGGTCAGGCGGAGAAGGTTTTGTGGGTGCATTTGGAGCTCGACTCGGAACCGGTAATCGAACGCATACTCGAAATTATCGGCAAGTCCTCTCCGCAAGTCGCGCTTGCCGCGCGCGACGCCTACAAGCGACTTTTGGCGCCAAGCTCGGAGATCGACGTTACGGTCGAGAAGAAGATGGAGGCGGATCGCGCGGCGGTGGAAGTGTTCGCCGAGAATCTCAGGCATCTTCTGCTCGCTTCGCCGCTCGGCGAGAAGGCGGTTTTGGCGATCGATCCGGGGATTCGCACGGGCTGCAAGGTAGCGATGATGGACGCTACCGGCAAATATCTCGGCAAGACCGTCATCTATCCGACGCAGAATCCCGTCGAAGCAGAGAAGGCGATTGCGCTTATCGTCTACAAGTACAAGGCGGAGGCGATTGCGGTCGGGAACGGCACCGCGGGGCGCGAGACCGAATCGTTCGTTCGCGCGACGTTGAAGAAGTTGCACGCCCAGCATCCGGAAGTGCCGATCCCCATCGTCGTTTCGGTAAGCGAGGCGGGCGCGTCGGTCTATTCGGCCTCGGAAATCGCCCGCAAGGAATTTCCCGACCTCGACCTTACCGTGCGCGGCGCGATTTCCATTGGACGGCGCCTCCAGGATCCGCTCGCGGAACTCGTGAAGATCGATCCGAAGGCGATTGGCGTCGGGCAGTATCAGCACGACGTCCATCAGCCGCTTTTGGGCGCGAAGCTCGACGAGGTCGTCGTTTCGTGCGTGAACGGCGTCGGAGTCGAGCTCAATACCGCCTCGGCGCCGCTCTTGGAGCGGGTTTCTGGGCTTTCGGCTTCGCTCGCCGCCGCTATCGTAGAGTGGCGCGACACTAACGGCAAGTTCAAGAGTCGCGAGGACTTGAAGCGGGTGAAAGGGCTGGGGCCGAAGGCGTTCGAGCAGTGCGCGGGCTTTCTTCGCATTCGCGGAGCCGCAAATCCGCTTGATGCCTCGGCGGTACACCCCGAGCGTTATGCGCTCGTGGAGAAGATGGCCGCGGATATCGGGCTTAAGGTCGGCGAGCTCGTCGGAAATTCGCTTGCGGTGAAGAAGATCGACATTCGCAAATACGTCGCCCCCGGAGTGGGCGAGCCGACCTTAAAAGACATCGTCGCCGAACTGGCAAAGCCCGGTCGCGATCCGCGCAAGGTTTTCGAGCCACCCAAGTTCCGCGAGGACGTGACGAAGATCGAGGACGTGAAGGAGGGGATGAAGCTCGAGGGCGTCGTCACCAACGTCACGGCGTTCGGCGCGTTCGTCGATATCGGCGTTCATCAAGACGGGCTCGTCCATCTTTCGGAACTTTCCGACAATTACGTTTCCGATCCGGCGAGTGTGGTGAAGGCGGGCGATAGGTTGCAGGTTACGGTCATAGGAGTTGATCGCGAGCGCGGGCGAATTTCGCTTTCGACGAAGTCCAAGCCGACGATAGGACATGCGCCGGGCAACATTTCTCGCGCCTCCCGTCCGCTCTCGACTTCCAACGCAAGCGCATTCAATTGCAATCCGTTCGCTAATTTGTAACTATAGTATAATATCTCGTGATGGGTCTTAAACACACACCGGTCAAGTTGGCGATCGTCGGCGGGGGCGCGGCGGGAATGTTCGCGGGCGCGATGGCGGCGCGGCGCGGTATTTCCGCTGTCATACTGGAGCGCAAGGCGCGACTCGGCTCGAAGGTGCTGATGACGGCGAACGGGCGGTGCAACTTCACCAAGGACATTGGCGAGCGCGACTTTTTGGACGATGTCGGAGAGTGCCGCGCGTTCGTGCGCGAGGCGATTCGCAATCTGCCGCCGCGCAAGGTAATCGCGTTTTTCAAGTCGCTGAACGTTCCCTTGCGGCGAATGGCCGATGGCCGGATGTTTCCCGCCGACGGCAAGGCGGCGAGCGTGGTGCACGCCTTCGGCGATCTATTGCGCGACAACGAAGTTCCGATTATCACCAACTGCGCGGTGACTGCGATTCAACCGCAAAAGAACGGCTTTATCGTCGGAACTAAAAACTTCACGCTTTGGGCGGAGAACGTCCTCTTGGCGACGGGCGGCGTGAGCTATCCGAAGACCGGCTCGGTCGGCGATGGGCAGAACTTCGCTCGTGCGCTTGGTCATAAAATCGTTCCGTACCAGCCGGGCCTCATCGGACTTGAAACGAACGATCGACGAGTTACGTCACTCGCGGCTCGTCGCTTCGAGGACGGGCGTGCGAAGGTGATCGCGGAGGGACGCACGCTCTTCGATTACAAGGGCGAGGTCGATTGCGAGAGTTTCGGGCTTTCGGGCGCGGCGATTTACAACGCCCAACGTTTCATCATCCACTCGAAATTGAAGAACTTCGAGCTGGAAGCGTGGTTTGGGCGCGAACGCATCGTTTTCGGTGCTTTGCGTCCGAGGCCGGTGAAGGAAGCGATAGTGACGATAGGCGGCGTGGATACGGCGGAGATCGACCCGAAGACTATGGAGTCGAAGCTTGTCCGCGGACTTTATTTCGCAGGCGAGGTTATGGACATCGACGGGCCGACGGGCGGATATAACCTAACCCTCGCCTTCGCCACCGCGAACTTGGCCGTAGAGGCCGTCGCTCGAAGTCGATAATAGCGTCACTTCGGTGAGCGAACAAAAGCAGCTCCGAGGGCATAAGAGGGTTAGAGTTTTGTTCCAAACGCAACTAAGTTTTATGGGGCTACCCATAAAACTTCCGTCTCCAAAGTTGGGTGCGACATCGATTTCGCGGTCTTTTACCGCTTTCTTTGAAAGCGGGCGACGCGTCGAAATCGGGTCGCCCCAACTTTGTATTCGTCGTTGCGCAGTCACAAAACTCTAACTCTCTTATGCCCTCTCGGCTCTCGGCTTCGCCTCGGCTATCCCCTCGCGTTGCTCGGCCCTCAAAACAAGTTTTTCGGCGGCTACTCGCAGTCGGGCCGCCTCACGGCGGCGGAAACTATTTGCGCGAATCGCAAAGATTCGCTTACGGCGCGTACGCGCCACCTCTGCGGAGCGAGAAGACGATACAGTCGTTTCGGGCACGTAAAGATTGACCCTCAATATATTTCGCATAGAGATGTATTTTGCAGAGTGGTCAATCTTTGCGAGCGCTTAAGATTCATGAGTTAAGCGCGTTGACCGAAACGAGCTTATCGACTTCGAGTGACGCCTATATGATATAATACCGACCGTGAAGACCTATCCGCTTACCCAAAGTCAGCTCGGAATGTTCTTGGAGTGGAATGCCAATCGCGCCTCCACCCAGTATTCGATTTGCTATCACCATATACTTCCGAAGTCGATTGACATAGAGCGGCTGCAAAAGGCAATCGAGGAATTCGTCCAAGCACACGACGCCTTTCGCATTCGCTTCGTCGAAACGGACGGGGAAATTCGCCAGTACGCCGATAGTTCCCTTAAATTCGAAGTCGTTCGCCGCGAAATGTCGGACGAGCAAGAAAAATCCTATCGGCGCACCTTCCCGCGTCCGTTCGATCCGTTTTCCGCGTCGCCAATTCGCCTCGAAATCGTCGAAACCGATTCCGGCTACGCGCTTTACGTCGAGGCCTTCCACCCGATTACCGACGGAACTTCCATGCGCGAAATACATGCCGCAATCTCGGCGCTCTACAACGGCGGCGAAGCGGAAAAGGAAGAAACGTCGTTTCTCGACTACGCGGAGCGCGAAGCGGAAGCTTTCGAAACGGACGATTATCGTGCGGCCAAAGAAGCGGCGAAGACGAAGTTCGAGGGCAAGTCGGCCACGACCGCGCCCGCCTTCGGCGCGGCGAGAGAGGAGGACGCGGAGTATTCGTATCTTTCCGGCACCGAATTCGTCGACGCGGAGAGGGTAAGGGAGTACTGCCGCGAAAACGAGCTCAACGCCAATCTCTTCTTCCTTGGCGCCTTCGCCCGCGTCCTTTCGGCATTCGCGAACGAGCGCGAGGTCGTATTCTACACCGTAAACCACGGACGCGGCAAGGACCCGACATTACGCTTCACGCAAGGATTTTTCGTGAAGACCTTGCCGGTATTGGGCGTGATGGACAAGGCGCTTTCCGCGGTTCAATACTTCAATACCTTCCGCATCCATCGCGCTGGCGCGTATCCCTTTACCCACTTCTGCCGCGATCTCGGTATTGTGCCGAGCTGGGGCTGCATTTTCCAGGACGGTACGCTCGATAACACGCTCAAACTCGGTGGTGTCGTTTCGGTGGCGAGGGATTTGATGTGCGGCGGAGCGGGCACTTCGCCGGCGTTGCAAGTCATTTTCCGCAAGAGCGTTTACGAACTTCGGCTCACGGCATCGAAAGGCCGCTACACGACCGATTTTATGCGATGCTTCGTCGCGTCGCTCAAGTCGTTCATTGAGAATGTGGTCGAGCGGCAAGGGACGGCCAAACTCGGCGAGATTCCGCTTTTAAGTCGCGAAGAATGCGAAAAGGCGATTCGGCTCGCGAAAGGCGAAACGCTCGACTACGATCGCGAAAAGACGTTCGTCGATCTTTTGCTTAATCAGGTCGAGTCACATCCAGATGCAGTCGCGGTAGTGGACTCGGAAAAGTCGATTACCTACGGCGAACTGGACGCTGCGTCCAATGCGCTTGCCGCGAAATTGATTAAGGCGGGCGTTAAGGCGGGCGAATTCGTCGGCGTCATGTTGCCGCGCACGGTGGCGTTTCCGGTGGCGGCGATCGCCGCTCAGAAGTGCGGCGCTGGGTATGTGCCGATGGACTCGGATTATCCAACCGACCGGCTCGCGTATATGTTGGAGAATTCCGAGGCGAAGGTACTCGTAACGACACGGAAACTTTTCGGCGACAAGGGAATCGAGTTCAAGGGGGAGGTGGTGTTTTTTGAAGTTGGAGATGAAGTCGGAGTTGGACAAAGGAATGTTAACTTTTCTACACCGGATACTCCGGCGTACATGATTTATACCTCTGGCTCGACGGGGAAGCCCAAGGGTGTGGTCGTGCCGAATCGCGCGCTTTCGGCGATGATTGCGTGGTTCGTGCGCGACACCGCGCTTGGAGTTGGGAAGCGCAATCTTTCAATTACCAGTTTCAGCTTCGACGCTTCCGTACCTGATCTCTTTCCACCGCTTGCCGCGGGCGGAGAACTGCACATTCTCTCGGAGGAAACGCGCAAGGATCTCGAAGGCGTGAGGAATTACGCGGTCAAAATCGGCGCGACGGGGCTTACGACCTCGACGCAGCTTGGTCTTGCGCTCGTCAACACCTACCCCGAGTTGCCGCTCGAATACATGATGCTCGGCGGCGAGAAGATGGTGCCGTTTGCAAAAACGCCAGTGCGGATTTTGAATGGCTACGGGCCGACCGAATTCGCGGTTTGCTCGTCGTATCACGAGGTCGACCAGTCGCGCGAATACGATATTCCAATCGGCCGAGCGGTACCGAACACGTATTCGCTCATCGTGGACAAGCTCGGCCAGCTCTTGCCGCGCGGAATGATTGGCGAGCTCGCGCTTGCGGGCGGGCAAATAGCCGATGGATATTGGAAACTTCCGGAAAAGACTGCGCAGACGTTTGTTGAAGGGCCGGTCGGTCGCATGTACCTTACGGGCGACCTCGCGCGGTATGACGATGCGGGCGAGCTCGAGTTTTTGGGGCGCATCGACTTTCAGGTTAAGCTGCGCGGATTTAGAATCGAGATTGGCGAAATCGAGCACGCCGCGGCCTCGTTCCCGGGCGTCGGGGCGGTGGCGGCGGAAGTGCGCGAGGTCGCTGGCGCGAAGCACCTCGTCCTTTATTACGAGGGCGAAGTCGATGTCGCCGCGCTGAAATCGAAGATGGCCGAGACGCTGACCGGCTACATGGTTCCCGATTTCTTCGCTCGCGTTCATCCGATGCCGCTTACTCCGAACGGCAAGATCGACCGCAAAAAGCTGCCCGCGCCCGAAGCGAACGACGAACCGATTGTCGCGCCGGAGGGCGAGGTTGAGCGGAAGATTTTCGAGACGGTGGCGGCGGTTTTGAAAACCGACCGCTTCGGCGTTACCCACGATTTCAATCGCCTCGGGCTTACTTCGCTCGGCGCGATGTCTCTATTGGCGAAGCTTAAGAAGGAGTGCGGTTTCGCGTTCACGATGAAGACGCTGGTCGAAAACCCGACCGTTCGTGCGCTTGCCCGTATCGCTACGGTCGACGCGCCAAAGTCCGCCTCCCGCAAGCGTCCGCGTCGGGCGACGTATCCGATGACGGAGAATCAGCGCGGAATCTACTCCGACTGGTTGCGGAATCCGGGCGCGGTTCAATACAACATTCCCGCCGTTTTCAAATTCGCGAGTCTTAAGCCGGAGACGCTCGCTGAGGCGGCGAAGAAGACAATTGCCGCCCATCCCGCCTTCGGAGCGCATTTCGTCGAAAAGGACGGCGAGGTCGTCGAGGAGCGGCAGGACGATTTCGAGGTGGAAATCCCGATCGAGCGCCTCGCCGAGGAACCAACGACGGAGTTCTTTACTGCGCGCTTGCAGCCATTCAAGCCGACCGAGACGCGACTTTTCCGCGCCGTCGTCTTCGCCGCGCCGAAAGCGGCGTATCTCTTCCTTGATGTTCACCACACTATCTTCGACGGCTTTTCGGTCGGAATTCTGCTTGGCGAATTAAAGCGTGTTTTGGGTGGCGCGGAGGCGCAAGGCGAATCCTATACCGCCTTTGACGCGGCGCTCGACGAGCGCGACTATCTCGAGTCAGAGACGGTCGAGGAAGACGATAAGTGGTTCGCCCGTTATCTGGACGACGTGGAGTCGACGGCGCTCGAAACTTCGTCGGGCGCGAACGGAAAGGCGGGCGAAGCGGGAAGAATAAAAACAAACATCCCGTCGGCGGCGATTGCGGAAAAGGCGCGGGCGAGCGGCGTTACGGCGAGCGACTGGTTCTTAACCGCTTTCACCGAACTATTGCGGCGCATCGGACGCGAAGAGGCGGTTAATATCAATTTCGTTACCTCGGGTCGTGGCGAGGCGGAAAGTCAGGAGGCGGTCGGCATGTTCGTGAAAACGCTGCCGATTCGCGGAATCAAGGACGCGACGTCTTTCGTCGAGGCGGCGCGCGCTATGCATCGATCGGTGAGCGAGCTTATTTCTCGCGAGCGTTACTCGTATGTGCGGTTATCGGAGAAGCTGGGCGTCAGGCCGGAAATCCTTTTCGCCTTCGAGGGCGGGATTTTCGATTTACCCGATGGCGTGGAGCTACTGAATGTCGAGCCGATGGCGGCGAAGGTACCGCTTGCGGTCGTCGTGACGCCGGGTAAGGACGATTTCGAACTCAAGCTCGAGTACGACCGCGCGAAGTATTCCGAGCGCGATATGACGGCGCTACTCGGCATGTTCTCGGAACTTTCGACGAACGCGGCGAAGATCGACGAGCTGAAGGAAATTCCGCTCACGAACGAAGCGGAACGAGCGCGCGTTATGGAGCTTTCGACGGGCGAGGCGATCGAGTACGACGAAACGAAGACGGTGGTCAATCTCGTTAAGGCCAACGCGATCGCCAATCCGCTCGGCATCGCGGTAGTGGACGCGGAAAAGTCGATTACCTACGGCGAACTGGATGCAAAGTCCGACGCGCTCGCCGCACGGCTTATCGAAGCGGGTGCGCAGCTCGGCGGATTCGTCGGTGTCATGTTGCCGCGCACGGTGGCGTTTCCGGTGGCGGCGATCGCCGTTCAGAAGTGCGGCGCGGGGTATGTGCCGATGGATTCCGACTACCCGGCCGATCGCCTCGCGTATATGCTGGAGAACTCCGAGGCGAAGGTGCTTGTAACGACACGCGAACTCTTCGCCGGCAAGGATGTCGACTTCAAGGGCGAGGTGGTGTTTTTTGAAGTTGGAGATGAAGTTGGAGTTGGACAAAGGAATGTTAACCTTTCTACGCCGGATACTCCCGCGTATATGATTTACACCTCGGGTTCGACGGGGAAGCCCAAGGGCGTGGTCGTGCAGCATCGCGCGCTTCGTCATCTCGTCGCCTGGACGATTGAACGGCTTAAGCTGTCTCCCGGTCGCAAAATTGCGACGCATCCGAGCTTCAGCTTCGACGCGTCGGTAATCGACATCTTTCCGGCGCTCTCCGCGGGGTGCGAACTCCACATCTATTCCGAGGCGATTCGCAAGGATCTCGCCGGAATGCGCGACTATATCGTCAAAAACGGGATATACGGCGGAACTATGTCGACGCAGATCGGCATGACGCTTTTGGATACATATCCTGATTTGCCGCTTAACTATTTGATTGTCGGCGGCGAAAAGCTGATGCCGATTTCGAGGACCAAGGTAAAGATATTCAACGGCTACGGGCCGACCGAATTCGCGGTTTGCTCGTCGATGCAACTCGTGGATCAGTCGCGCGAAGGAGATATTCCGATTGGTCGCGCCGCGCCGGGGACATCCTCGCTGATCGTCGATCGCTACGGACAGCTCTTGCCGCTTGGCTACGCGGGAGAGCTCGCGCTTTCGGGTCCGCAAATCGCAGACGGCTACTGGAAACTTCCCGAAAAGACCGCGAAGACGTTCATCGTTACGTCGGCCGGGCGCATGTACAAGACGGGCGATCTTGCGCGCTACAACGACGAGGGAACACTCGACTATCTCGGACGGCTCGACTTCCAGATAAAGCTTCGCGGCTTTAGAATCGAAATCGGCGAAATCGAGCATTGCGCCTCGACGTATTCCGGAGTGAAGGGCGTGGCGGCGGAAGGGCGCGACGTCGCGGGCGCGAAGCACCTCGTACTCTACTATGGCTCGGAGACACCGATTGACGAGACGGCGCTTAAGGCCCATCTTGCTTCTTCGCTTACAGAGTACATGGTTCCCGACTACTATGTTCGGATGGAGGTTATGCCGCTTACTCCGAACGGCAAGATCAACCGCAAGAAGTTGCCCGCACCCGAGGGCGTCGCGTCAGTGCAGACGGAATACGTCGAACCGGCGAACGAAACGGAGCGCAAAATCGCCGAGTGCTACGGCAAGATTTTGAAAGTGGAGAAGTTCGGCGCGCTCGACGACTTCTTTGTTTCGGGCGGAACTTCGCTCGTCGGCATCAAGGCGGTGGTCGCGCTCCAAAAAGCGGGGCTCGATGTCCAGTACGGCGACATCTTCAAATACAAGACACCGCGCGCGCTCGCCGCGTTTCTCGATCCCGCTCTCGCCAAGCCCGAGGAGAGCGCTTCGGCGGATGTGTTCGCCGATTACGATTATACGGAAATCGACCGCTTGCTCATGGCGACGCCGACCGAACTCTTCAAGGGTTTTAGACGCCACTCGCTCGGCGACGTCCTTTTGACCGGCGCGACGGGATATCTTGGCGTGCATGTTCTCAAGTATCTTCTCGAATCGACCGATTCAACGGTCTACGCGCTCGTTCGTCCGAAGCGTGGCGTCGGCGCGGAGAAGCGGCTCGGCTCGCAATACGTCTACTATTTTGGCGAGCGGATACCCGCGCGATATCGAGATCGCCTCGTTTGCGTCGAGGGCGAGCTTTCGGATTTTGCGCTCGAGGGCGAGAAGATCGATACGGTAATCAATTGTGCGGCGCTCGTAAAGCACTATGTCGCCGATGACCTCATGCGGAAGATCAACGTCGAAGGCGTTAAGAGCCTGATTGCGTGGTGCGAAAAGCATAATGCGCGGCTTGTCCATACCTCGACCTATTCGGTCGGCGGATTCGTCCGCGCCGATTCTTCGGCGGTACTGGACGAGCGCCATCTTTACATCGGCCAGGAGTCGGACAACGAATACGTCCGCACCAAGTTCCTCGCCGAGCGCGAGGTGCTCGCCGCCGTCGCCTCGGGCAAGTTGCGCGGTAAGGTGATGCGCCTCGGAAATCTCATGGGGCGTGAAGTCGACGGCGAGTTCCAGATGAACGTCGGCGCCAACGCCTTCGTCAATTCGCTCAAATCCTATCGGGCGATTGGCGCGTATCCGCTTGAAGATCTCGTCCACAAGATCGAGATGTCGCCGATTGACCGCGTTGCGGAGGCGGTGTGCCTCCTTTCAACGTTGCCGGACGGAATGTGCGTTTTCCACCCTTACAACACTTACCCGCTCGACATGGGCGCGATCATCGGCGCGATGAATCGGCGCGGTTATGCGATTGATCCCGTTTCGCGCGAGGAATTCGCCGCCGCCGTCGAAGCCATGAAGAACGATCCGAAGCGCGCGGAGGAATTGCAGGGAGTTTTGCATTACGCGGGGCATTTCCTCAATGGTAGACGCATGGCGAGCGCACCCAACGACTGGACGACGACCGCGCTCTATCGGCTCGGCTTTCGGTGGCGTCCGGCGGCGGACGAGTATCTCGCCGCGTTTTTGCAGATGCTCGAAGGATTGGCGGTGTTTGATTAGGTGGAGGTTGAGGGAGAGAAGGCCGAAGGTTGAGGTTGGAGGTGAAAAGATGGAGGTGAGGAAAAGATGAAGCACTATCTTACGGCGAACGAGTATTTGCACGACAGCTGGCGGCTGGCGGAGAAGGTTTTTGCGAGCGGGTGGCGACCGGATATGATGATCGCGCTTTGGCGTGGCGGAGCGCCGGTAGGAGTCGCCGTGCACGAATACCTTAAAGCGCGCGGGTGGGATATCGAGCACGAAGTCATCAAGTGTTCAAGCTATACGGGGATAGGGAGAAGGTCGAAGGTTGAGGTTGGAGGTTGGAGGTCGAAGGTTGGAGGTGTAGGTGAAAAGATCCTTTTTGTCGACGATGTCTTCGATACGGGCAAGACATGGGAAGCGATTCTCAACTCAATCTCCAACCTCAATCTCCAACCTCAACCTTCGCTTAAGCTTGCGACGGTATACTGGAAAAAGCCGTGCAATTTGACGAAGCTCAGGCCCGATTACTATGTTCACGAAGTGGGCGATGATTGGCTCGTCTTCCCGCACGAAATCGTGGGGCTCAGCGACGAGGAAGTCGCCGAGAAGGATCCGCTCTTGGGCGCCTTGACGCGCGGCGTCGAGTTTTGATATACTTCGCGCCAATTCCATCTGGATCGGGCTTAAGGCTGCCCGAACGGCAAGGTAAGGAAAGGAAAGTAAAATGCCTAAGATGAAGACGAGGAAGTGCGCCGTCAAGCGCATGAAACTTTCGAAGGGCGGTAAGATCCTTCGTTCCCAAGGTGGCCACGCCCACCTCAACAACGGCAAGAAGCGCAATCGCAAGAATGATCTTTGCGGTCGGACCGCGATCGAGTCGTTGACCGTAACTAAGACCTACGCCCGTGCGTTGCAGGGTCGCTAAGAGAAGGAGATAATTTTATGCGTGTTACCAATGCACCCGCTTCCCGTGAACGTCGTCGTCGCCGCCTTGAGCTCGCCAAGGGCTTTTATGGCGCGCGTTCCAAACTCTTCCGTACCGCGACCGAGGCCGTCGATCGCGCGATGCGTCTTTCGACGGCGCACCGCAAGCTCAAGAAGCGCGATTTCCGCCAGCTTTGGATCGCCCGCGTCAACGCGGCCGCTCGCGCGGAGGGAATCAGCTATTCGAAGCTCATCGCCGGTCTTATCAAGGCGGGCGTGACGCTTAACCGCAAGAGCCTGAGCGAAATCGCGATTCAGGATCCGGCCGGCTTCAAGACGATCGTCGAGATCGCGAAGAATAGTTGAAGTTGTAGTATCAAGTTGTAGTGGTAGAGTGGAATTTTAAACATCCTTTCTACAACTACAACTATTCACTACAACTAAAATTTTTGCTATAATGCGGGCATAACAAGGGAGGCGTTATGGCTCAAGAAGACAACGAAGCGGAGATTCGCGACACGGACATCGTTTTCGACTGTCCGCATTGCGGCAAGAATCTGGTAATCGACTATCGCGGCGCGGGCTTGGAGATCAACTGCTCCGAGTGTGGCAAGGCGGTGTTGGTGCCGATTCCGGACGGCATGGACCTCCACGACCTCGATCTCGACGCGGGCGAGATCTTGAAGCAGCTTTTCGCGACGCGCCGCAACTACCAGAAGGCGATGCTCGACGTGGAGGGGCTGAAGATGCGGCTGACGCAACTTCAGGAGGCGATCGGCGCGATGCAGGACGTGATCGCCGAGGGCCTCAAGGGTTGAGCAAGCGCCATTTCGTCAATGGCTTGACCTTCGCGAGGGTGCCGCTCATCTTCGCGTGGCTTATCTTCGCGATCGCCGAGGAGTACGAGGGCTCGTTCGCGCTGGCAAGTTGGGCATGCGCGATGATGCTCTTGTCGGGGCTTACCGACGCGTGGGACGGCGCGCTCGCCCGGAAGTGGAACGTCGTTTCCACGTTGGGGAAGATGGCCGATCCCCTGATGGACAAGGTCTTCTACATTGTCGCTTTCCCCGCGCTCGTCTGGCAGGCGATGCGTCAGGGCGAGAGCGAGGCGCACGCGCTCGTACTCTTGGCCTTCACGATTCTCTATATGTTGCGCGATACATGGGTTACGTTCATGCGCTCGGTCGGGGCGATGTTCGGGGCGGACGTTTCCGCGCTGTGGCTCGGAAAGGTTCGCACGGCGCTTTCGTTCCCCGGCGCGGGGTGGGTTTACATGTACCTCGCGTTCCACCATTTCGCGCCGGAAGCGTGGCGCGGAATTTGGCTGAAAAGCTGTTATTTCGTCGAGGGGATGTTGATTGCGCTTACCCTCTGGTCGCTTTGGACGTACACAAAGAGCTATTTACCCTACCTTAAAAAGGCACTTGAACGTAAACAGGATTTGTGAGATAATAAGAACACCAACAAAAAGGAATTCAATCATGAAAAAAGCATCCAGCGGTTTCACACTCGTAGAACTTCTCGTGGTAATCGGCATTCTCGGCATTCTGATGGGCGCCCTGTTCCCGGCGATTTCCGCGGCGATGCTTAGCGCGAACACCTCGGCGATGTCGATGCGCGGACGTAATTTGTTCGTGGCGATCACGCAGTGCAACACCGAGCGCGAAGGCGCCGGGCTTCAGGCGGTGTGGCCGCAGACTTCGACCGAAGGCGTGGACGAAAACGACACGGCGGTAATCGGCGCGACCTCCTCTACGGAATACTTCAAGGCGCTCTTTGACCTTGATACGGCGGCGGCGTCCCGTCAGTCGTACATCGATGTCGATGTCAGCACGCTTTCCGGTGGCGGAGTTCCGGGCATGAGCGGTACGACGTTGCAGCCTGCGAACGTCGGTTGGATGGTGACCCAGAACATCCAAAACGAGATTTCCGATGTCGTTCCCGTGTTGGTGACCCGTAATGTCGACAAGCAGAAGTTGGAGGGCAGTCTGACGCAATACGATGGCACGGCGTCGGAGTTGGTGGAGTGCGGAAAGTCCGGCGGTCAGTACACCTCGACTCCTTTCGGCAACAAGGCCTGGATTATGATTACCAAGGGCGGTGCGGCCAAGGTCATCAAGGCGAAGTATTCGCGGCTTAATGTGATTTTCAACAAGCAGAGCTTCGACAATTCGGCGCTTGCCAATCCGCTTAAGATTCTCGATCTTTAATTGACGGTTTCGGTCGCGATCGACCTTGCGCTGGATCGGCTCTTCACGTATGAAGTGCCCGAAGCGCTCCAAAAGAAGCTGGCCGTAGGTCAGCTTCTTTCCGTTCCGTTCGCCCACCGCGAGGCGCGGGGCTTTGCAATCGAGATTGCCGAAGAGACGCCGAAAACCGATTATGCGCTAAAGCCGATAAGCGCGATTGTCGACGAGACGCCGTTTTTTACGAAGAAGCTCATCGAGCTTGTTCGCAAGGTCGCCGATTACACCGCCTCGCCGCTCGAAAGCGTCCTCAAGGCGGCGCTTCCAGCGTCGGTGTTGAAGAAGAACGTGCGCCCGCGCGAGCTTATGTATATCGAGCCCGCGCTTTCGCCTTACGCGGTTGAACTTTCCGCGCGGCTAAAGTGGCTTTACAACCAGATTGCTCGCTTGGGCGGAGGGTGGATGAGCTCGCTTTGTCGCGAACTGAAGACGACGCCATCCTCGATCAAGGAACTCGGCCGGCTTGGGCTCGTCAAGGTCGCGGTCAAAGCGCGGCGGCGCGATCCGCTCGCCGCCAAGCGGATATTGCCGACGAAACCGCTCGCGCTCAATAACGAGCAGGCGTCGGCGCTTAGGGCGATCGGCGAAGGCGAGGGGACGGTGCTGCTCCACGGAATTACGGGAAGCGGCAAGACCGAAGTTTATTTGCAGGCGATCGCGAAAGTGTTGGAGGCGGGCGGCGGGGCGATTGTCATGGTTCCCGAAATCGCGCTCACTCCCCAGACCGTGCAGCGTTTCGCCTCGCGCTTCGGCGAGAAGGTCGCCGTGCTCCACTCGGCCCTGTCGGACGGCGAGCGCTACGACGAGTGGCATCGGATTCGCGCGGGCGAGGCGCGGGTCGTGGTCGGGCCGCGCAGCGCGGTGTGGGCGCCGGTAAGGAACTTGAAGCTGATCGTCGTCGACGAGGAGCACGAGACGAGCTACAAACAGGAGGACAATCCGCGTTATCACGCGCGAGACGTCGCGGTTTTAAGGGGCGCGATCGAGGGCGCGACGGTGGTGCTGGGGAGTGCGACGCCGTGTTTGGAGAGTTGGACGAACGCGAAAAAGGGGAAGTATCGGCTCGTCTCGATGAAGGAGCGCGCGGGGGCGGGGAAGCTACCGACCGTGCAGCTCGTGGAGATGCGGGGCGGGGAGATCTTTTCGCGGGAACTTTTGGACGCGATTCATCTTCGGCTCGATCGCGGAGAACAGACGATTCTTTTCCTCAATCGGCGGGGATATTCGACTTCGGCGACGTGCGACGGGTGCGGGAAGGTGATGGAGTGCGACGAGTGTTCGGTCGCCTACACTTATCACAAGGCGGATTCGTGCTTGCGCTGTCACGTGTGCGGGGGCTGGCGGGAACTGCCGAAGGAGTGTCCGAATTGCCACGGACATTCCTTTTCCTATCGGGGCATCGGCACCCAGCGCGCGGAGGCGGCGCTTGCGAAGTGCTTTCCGAGGGCGAGGATTCTCCGCATGGACGCCGATTCGACGAGCCGCAAAAATTCGCACGACGACATTCTTTCGGCGTTTCGGCGGGGCGAGGCGCAAATTCTTTTGGGGACGCAGATGATTGCGAAGGGGCTGGATTTTTCGAATGTGACGCTCGTCGGGGTGTTGAACGCGGATAGTTCCCTTAATATGCCGGACTTTCGTGCGGCGGAGCGGACGTATCAGCTTTTGGCGCAGGTCTCGGGAAGGGCGGGGCGCGCGGAATTGCCGGGCGAGGTCATTATTCAAAGCCACGATCCTTCGTCCCCAGTAATCATGGCCGCCGCCGCTTCGAACTACGAGGCGTTCGCCGCCGAGGAGTTAAAGGCGAGAAAAGAAGGGTATTTCCCGCCTTTTTGCCACTTAGCGGTAGTAAACCTCAAATCCAAGGACTTGAAAGAGGTTGCTGATTGGGCTCAAATGTATGCGAAGAGCTTGGGGAAGTGCAAGGGACTGACGGTTTCCGAGGCGGTGCCGAGCGCGTTGGAGAAAGCCGAGGGGTATTATCGGTGGCAAATCATTGTTCGGGCTTCTTCGGCGGCAGCAATCGTCCGAGCATGGAGGTGGATAGTCGAGAAAAGGCCGCCGAAAAAAAGTTTAAAATTGGCCATTGACATTGATTCGCTGAATGTAGTATAATTCCCGATTGTCGAGTTAGACAAGGAAGGATTATGCCAATGAAACTTTCTAAGATTGCAGTTTTCGGCGTCGCGGCGGCGATGTCGTTCGGTGCGTTCGCGGACGCCGCGAATAAGATGATTCGCTTCGAGAGCGCTAACGACTTCTATGTCGATGGAACGGCGGTCGTCGACGGCGAGTGGTATGCGCTTTGTTGGGCGAACGACGGGTTTGATGGAATCAAGGCCGATTGTACGCCAGTGGATTCCAACGACAAGGTGCTTTTGGTCGCTCCGCTTGCAAAGAACGGCGGATGCCCTTCGGTTTACTTCCAGGTTGACTCCAAGGTCGCGCCGGCGGGTGGACAGTATTACGTCTATATCCTCGATACGCGCGTCAATGGATCGGCTTCGCCGGCGAAGGATGATAAGCCCGCGTATGTCGATAGCGCCAAGGAAGCGTCGGTCTATACGATTGCGGGAATGTCGAGAGGCGAGGCGGTCGAAGGAACGGTCGATCCGGTCTGGGCGGCGAGCTTCATCGATACTTCGGTCGAGGGTTTCCAGACGGCGAAGATTACGAACTTCGTGGTGACGGCGAATGGCGCGGAGATTACGGTCACTGGTTTGATGGCGGGCGTGAAGTACAGCTTGCTTATGGGCGAGAGCGTGGACAAGCTCGATACATACGCAGCTCCGCAGGTCAAGGGCAAGGACGACTATATTACCTTTAAGATCAATAACGGCGCGAAGTTCTTCAAGCTTACGCGGGTTATTAAGTAATTTCAAGGAGGAATTAAGATGAAAAAGCTCATTGCCCTTTTTGCGGTTGCATCCGTAGCGACGGCGTTCGCCGCCGAAGATAATGTCTTCGGTTGCCTGCGCGTCGATTCGAGCGCGCCCGAGACGATTGTCTCAATCCCGTGGATTGGCGCAGGTGTTAATGGTGAGGCGATTAAGGTCGCCGATATCGTCAAGACGACCAATCTCAATGATGGTGATGAGCTTTGGTGGTATGATGGGTCGCAGGGAGTATATTTTACCTGGAGGCTTGTGGAGGGTGCGTGGGTTGAGCAGCAAACTGTTATTGGCAATGAAACCAAGACGCCGACAGGCGCTAATAAACAGGCACTTGCTCGCGGCAATTCGATTTTGCTTATGCGCACATCGCCGATTGCCGATTGCTTCTATCTCTATGGCCAAGCGCCAGCGAGTGCGGATATTGGTACAATGGAATTGGGCGTCGGTACGGACAAAGCTCCTTGCTATACGCTTATCGCTCCGCCTTCGGTCGAGGATACCGATATCAATCTTGCGGTATGGACGAATGTTGCTGCTAACGACTATATTATTGTTGTTGACAAGAACGGAAAGCAGCATCAGCTTTTTTATAATAGCAGTGCTTCTAAATGGGGCGAGTTGTCTTATGATGCGAGTTTCAATCCACAATACGATTCTGCCAATGCGAAAATACTTGCCGGTCAGGGAGCTTGGTTTGTAAGCGCGAAGGGTGTTGGCAAGACACTTGCTACGGTTGATTGGACTCCAAAAACGGAAGAATAATTTATAATAGAAAGAGTAAAGGTTAAAGAAAATGAAGAGAATTGTTATCGGTTTGGCGATTGCGGTAATGTCGGTTACCGCCCAAGCGTCGTATCTTTATTGGCAAGTTGATTCAAGCGACTTTGAGGGAAAGTTGAATAATAATGGTGGCGAGGTAATTGGCGCCAATATTTATTATAGCAATGCTACTAATCCAGTATATGGCGAGGGAACGTTTTTAACAAATGGCAAGGTGGATTTTGGCTCTCCATATCAAATTGATGTTAGCTCTTTGGGCGAGGGATATAGCTTCTATATTGAACTTATTGGTTATGACAGTAAAGTTTATGAAAGCGGGACGGGTGTTGTTGGTCAAAGCGAGTGGGCAACATACGCAAGTCTTGCGGACGCAGGATCTATTACTACTTCATTGGACATCCCAAGCATTCCTGTTTGGCATGGCTCGGCGTATGCCGCACCCGAGCCGACTTCGGGCTTGCTGATGATGATGGGGCTTGCGCTTCTCTCTCTCAAACGTCGTAAAGAATGAGCGAAATGGAAAAAGAGCAAAAGCTCGAGACCACCGCCCAGACCGAAAGAATCGGGCTGGGCGATTTGGTAATTGCGGGTATAATCGCAGTCGGCACTTGGCTGCTGTTGACCATTTGGGAATTCCCCGGCCTTTATCCCGGAGTATGGAACGAGGTCGCCGTCGCGACCGGAGTCCGCCCAGCCGCGAATGTAGTGCCCGGCTACCTTGTCGGCGTAGCTTCGCTCGTTTACGGAATCTTCGGAATTAATTGCGGAACGGTGATGATGCGGCTTTTGGGCCACATTCTCCTCGCCGTCATCGCAGTCGGCGTCTACGCGGTATTGCGCGAGTGGCTCGCGTTCGCGATGCGTGCGCGTCCTCAACTCTCCAAGCGTCGCACTTTGGTGATGCGCCTTGCTTCGGCGCTCGGCGCGGCCGCGTTCGTATTCTCCGATCCGGTATGGAACGCGGGGCAGTTCCTCTCGGAGACGACATTGCTTATTGCGCTTACGATTGGCGCGATCGAATTCTATTTCGTCTTTTTGCGCAAGGGCGACATCAAGTACACCTATTTCTGCGCGATTCTGCTCGGTCTTTTGACGGCGGAAACGCCTGTTGGTCTCTTTTTGATCGTGCTATTCATTTGGCTTTATTTCTTTATCCTCAACGTAATGCCGATGATGGAGTCGCCGCTTTTCAAGCCAACCGTGGTCGAGGTCGGAAAATGGTACATGACCTTTATCTTTTTGGCGGCGGTGGTCGTCGGAGTGGTAATCAATTGCGGCATTTACATCTTGCATGACGGGCCGTCGGCGATTGGGCAGACGGGAGGATACATTCCGCTCAAGTATCTTCTCGATTACTGGGCGCGGATTTCCGGCGCGGCTTCGCCGCTTGCGTGGTTGATTTGGGTTGGTGTTTGCATTTTGCCGTTCGTGGTGAGTTTGTTGCACTTCCCCGCTTCGGCCGACGAGGAACGTTTCCTCGACTATTCCTCTGGAATGATCTTTTTCGTTTGCGGCGTCGCGGTCTTTTCGCAATCGGCGTTTTTGCCGGCGTTGTGGTTTTGGACTTACTTCCCGGTGAATTCGCAGTTTATGCTTTCGCTCGGCATGTTCTGCACGGCGGCGACGCTCGCCAGCGCGATTACCATTCTCGGGGTGGATTCGCTTTGTCGCAACCACGCGGCGCTTGCGAGGCGGCTGTTCGGCTCGGAGTCGGAGGAAGACGGCGACGAGGACGAGGAGGGCGTTACGCGGCCGATGCTCAGTACTCGGCAGCGGGTGGAAAAGGTGGAAATCACCGGTTCGATGACGCTCATTCGGCGGGTGATGATTGTCGCCATTCCATTGGTGGCGCTGTCGATTATGGTGGTTGGGCGACCGAAGACGGCCATGCGCGAGATGCAGGCAATTGTGCGCGATGCGGTTGCCCAAATTGTCGACGAGTCCGGCAATGCGCGATATCTTTTCAGCGACGGCAACCTTGATGCGGCGATTGAAATCGAAAACGCCGCTCGCGGAGGAAAGTTGAAGTGCTATTCGCTTCTGGGGGGAGACGGAGCGATGGCGTATTATCTGCGTACGCGAGATCTCGAAGACGAGGAAGATCGCTTTTCCTTCCGTTACGACACCGCGATGGGCCTTCGGAGCTGGATTCGCGACAAGCCCGAGCGACTCGCGGAATCGGCGGTTTTGATGGGCTTCGACCTCTGGAAACGCGACGGCAAGCCCTTACCGCCGATGGGCGGGCTCGTCTCGCGGCCGACGGGATTTGCCAACGAGCAGGAGTGGCAGGCCTTCGTCGGGCGTGCGCGCGCGCTCGCGGAGCGGATGCTCGCGTTGAATCGGCGGGGCGGCACCAAGGATTGCACCGATCCGGTGGTGAAGCGGATGTTCCTCTCGGCGCAATGGCGGGTAGCGCGCATGTGCTTCTATCGCGCCGAAGCCAACGACCTCAAGGGGCTTGCGGAAGAGGCGATCGCCGAGGTCGCGCTTTCGAAAGAACTCAACGACTGCAATGACATCTACAACGGGCTCGTTGCGGCGATGGAGAAACGCAATTCTTCGATGATGCAGAAGCTCACGCCTCGCGAAGGTCTGCAACTCGCGTTGGTGCGCGCCGATTTTACGATGGGCAAGATTTACGCCGAGACGATTCTCGGGGCCGATCCCGACAACCCGGATGCCAATTTTGCGATGGGGATGTACTATCTCAAGGAGCACCAGCTTTCCCGTGCGGAGGCCTATCTTCGGCGTTGCCTTATCCGCAAGCCCGACGAGCCCGCGGTTTACAACAATCTTGCGATGATCGAAATCGAGCTTGGCAAACTGGACGCTGCGAAGTCGAACGTGGAAAAGGCGCTCGCGATTTTGCCCGAGTCGGCGGCCATTCTCGAAACGAAGAAGTTGCTCGAGGAAACGCAACAGCAGGCGAACGCGACCGAGAAAAAATGAACCGCGTGCGGCAGTCGATCGCGGCGATTGGCGACGCGACGCTTTTGATGGCGAGGTCGGTGGGATATTTTCCGTACGTCATCTGCCATCGCGCTTCGCGTCGTGATCTCGTGCGACAGTTGTACGCCACCGGAATCAGGACGTTGCCGGTCTTAAGCGTCGTTTCGCTCTTTACGGGTATGATTCTCGCGCTGCAAGTCGGCTTGGAGCTAAGGCGGTTCAACCAGGAGGAGTATCTCGGAGCGGCGGTAATGCTGACCTTGATTCGGGAGATGGCTCCGTTCAGTTGCGGTATCTGCCTCGCGGCGTGCGTCGGTTCGGCTATCGCCGCCGAAATCGGCACGATGAAGGTCAACGACGAGATCGACGCGCTTGCGATTATGGGCATTCCGTCGGCGCGTTTCCTGGCCGCGCCAAGAGTCTTCGCGCTCGTTATGATGGCGCCGCTGTTGACGTTTTACTGCTGCATCGTCGGTACGATTGGCGGCGGATTGGTAGGGCACACGCAGCTCGAGGTCGATTTTTCACAATACATTTCGAGCGCGATGTCGATGGCGGGAACGAAAGATCTTTTCGTAGGACTCGTAAAGTCGCTCTGCTTCGGACTTTTCATCGGAATCGTTTCGATGCGCGAGGGCTTGCACACCGAGTTGGGGGCGATGGGCGTCGGACGCTCGACGCAGCGTTCGGTCATTCGCGCCTTTCTCGTAATTCTCGTAGTTGGCTACATGATAACCCGGCTTTGCTATCAATGAGCGCGATCGTATTCGACAATGTCCGCAAGCGTTTCGGCGACAAGGTTGTCCTGAACGGGCTTTCGTTTACGGTCGAGAAGGGCGAGATCTTCGCGATCGTCGGCCCGAGCGGTACCGGCAAATCCGTCACCCTCAAGCATATCGTGGGGCTGGTCGCGCCTGATGAAGGCGAGGTGAGGACGGAGACGGATCGAATCGGCTACCTCTTTCAATCGGGGGCGCTTTTGGCGTGGATGACGGTTGGCGAAAACGTCGCGTTGCCGCTTAGGGAAACGACGGATCTCGCCGAGGACGAGATCGAACGAAGAGTCGCGGACGCGCTGAAGGCGGTGGGGCTGGAAAACGATGCGGAGAAGTACCCCTCGGAAATCTCCGGCGGCATGCAGAAGCGCGCGGGCCTCGCGCGGTCGATTGTTCGCGATGTGGACGTAGTCCTTTACGACGAGCCGACTTCGGGGCTCGATCCGGTTACGGCGGCGAAGATTCACGCGCTGATCGCGCGGCTCAATCGGGAGCGCGGCATTACCTCGGTTCTCGTCACTCACGACCTCGTCGGGGCGCTCGACATCTCCGATCGGATATTGCTGATCGAGAAGGGCGTGGCGGTAGAGTGCGCGACGCCGGAAGATTTCATCCATTCCACGAAGAGAGAGGCGCGGGAATTTCTCGCGGCGACGAAAGGACGGAAACATGGGCAGGAGAAATAACGACGCTTTCGCCGAGACGATCGTCGGCGTATTCATGATCGCGGTGATCGCGCTTTTGGCGTATTTCACCATTGTCATCTCCGGCGGCGATTTGCTGTGCAACGGGCGGCGCGTATCGATTGCGGTCGCCTTTGACGAGGTCGGAGGACTTAAGGATCACGACAGCGTAATGTATCGCGGAACGAAAGTTGGCGCGGTGGACGAAGTCAAGGTAACGCCCAGCAATCTGGTGGTGACGGCGCGGATCGACCGGAACGTGACGTTGCGTGAAAGATGCCGAATTTCAGTTTGCAATCTTTCGATGCTGGGGGGAAACTATCTGCTTCTTGAAGAAGGCGAAGGCGCGGTCGTCGATCCGACGAAAATGACAATCAAGGGCGAGACGCCGACCGATTGGATGAAGGATGTGACCGAGGTCGCCAAAAATCTGAAGGGCGTGACCGAAATGGAGGCCTTGAGAAGCATCATCACCAACGTCGACGCAATTGCAATCAATCTGAATCGAATCGTGAGCCGGGTCGAGGGTGGCGAAGGCACGCTTGGGAAGCTCATGTCCGCCGACGCGACGCTCTACGACGAATTGGACGCGAGCGTCAAGGCGTTCCGCAAGGCGGCGGAAAGTTTGGATGGTAAGGATACCGTCGCCAAGCTCGACAAGCTGATCGACAATTTAAATACGGTCGCCGAACGGCTCAAGAACGGCGAGGGAACGCTCGGAAAATTGGTGAACGACCGCAAGATGTACGACGAGATCGACGGCATTATTCGCGACGCGCGACAGGTTTTGGATAATTATCGCGACACCACGCCGATTTCGACGTTCTCCTCGCTCGCAACCGGAGCGCTGTGACGGCGCTCTTGGCGATTTCGCTCTTCTTTGCTGCGCCGCATCCGCTGGAAATGCCGCGCGCGAGCGCGTATCTCGTCCGCGAGGACGGAAAGTCGTGGCCCGAGGATCGCTATAATGTCGCGGATCTTTGGGCGTCGCGGGCCATCGACGGATGTTGGGTGGACGAAGCGGGTCGCGTGTTCGAGGTTTCGACGCTTGCGGTCGAGCCGCCGCCGGAAGGGGCGCGCGATTCCGAAATGACGCGCGTCGATTTCGCGAAAACGGCGCGTTCGATCAGGAAACGCGACGAGGCGGCGCGACGAAACGCGATTCGCGAACTCTCGCCGGTGGAGATCGCGGACGAACCGGAAGCGCCGCGACAGTTGCCGCGCGGCTATAAGGACGTCGATTATTGGCAGGGAACCAATCGCACCGCAATTGTTTGCGCGTTTTTGTTCGAGAAGTGCGAAACTTGGCGTCTCGCGACCTGGCGACTCGCCGAAGGCGACGACTTCGACGAGTGTCGCGCGGCGTTCGAGAACGAGTTTTTGGAGCGCGAGGCGAAGACGACGGAAATCGTTGGAACGGACTACGAGGCGATTAAAACGGCCACCGAACGCGAGGCGCTTGGGATGGATGCAAAGCACAGCGTCGTCAATTACGTCGAGTGGCATTTCACCGCCGCACCGGAGTTCGTGATTCTGGACGATCTCGCAAACGGCAACCGCTTCGTCGAGACGATGACCAACTGCCTGTCGATTGCGCGCGCGAAGTACGCCGCCGTAATGCCGACGGAAATGAACGTCTCGAACGTCTTGTGCGTTGCACGCATTTTCGCCACGCGGGAGGAATATATCGCGGCGGCGGGAGCGGAGATGGCGTGGAGCGCGGCGTATTGGAGTCCGACGCGGCGCGAACTCGTCGCCTACCTTCCGGAAGCGGGCGAAGCGGAGCTTCTGAAGACGATTTGCCACGAGGCGTTCCACCAGTACCTTTCCTACGCAGCGGCGATGATTCCGGTTTCGCCGTGGCTCAACGAGGGCTATGCGCAGTATTTCGGCGAGGGCGCGGACGAGCGGCTCGTCAATCCCGCCGAAGCGGAAGGGCTTGCGAAGGCGTTGCCGACGCTGATGCAAATGGACTACGCCGAGTTCTACGACGGTAGCGACGAGGAGCGCGCGCTCAAATACCGGTTGGCGCTTTCAATCGCGTACTTTCTCGAAAAAGGCGCTCCGAAGGTTCGTTTCGAGCCGTTCAAGAATCTGAAGCACGACTATTTCGCGGAGCTTTTCAAATCGAAGGACATGCGCGAGGCGACCAAGGCGGCGTTCGGAAATTCCGATCGATTGAAGCTTTTCATCGAGGAGTGGACGAAGTTTTGGCAAAATACGTAGGCAGACTCGCGCCCAGTCCGACGGGAGCGCTCCACCTCGGCAACGCGCGCACCTTCATGATCGCCTATTTGCGCGCCCGTTCGCAAGGCGGAAGGTTGATTATGCGCATGGAAGATCTCGACCACCCGCGCGACAAGCCGGGCGCGGCGGCGGAGGCGATCGCCGATCTTAAATGGCTTGGTTTCGAGTGGGACGAAGAATGCGTTCAGTCCGAGCGCAGGGCGCTCTACCGCGAGGCGCTCGGCAAGCTCGACGCCTATCCTTGCATTTGTTCGCGCAAGGACGTCGAATCGGCGCAAAGCGCGCCGCATGCGGGAGAGCAGCTTCATTACGACGGCAAATGTCGGGGAAAGTTCGGTAGTTGGCGCGAAGCATGCGAAGCGTCGGGTGACGGACGGCTTCCTTGTTGGCGGTTTCGCACGCCGGAGAATTCGCGCGTCGAGTTCGTGGACGCCTTTGCGGGGCGTTACGCGCAGGACGTCAGCGCGACACTCGGGGACTTTCCGCTCGCCCGCGACGAGTTTGGAGCGGGTTATACGCTTGCGTGCACGGTCGACGATCTTGCGCTTGGGGTTACCGAGGTCGTGCGCGGCGACGATCTCTTGCCGGCGACGCCAGCGCAGATACTCGTCGCTCGTGCGCTTGGGAAAACGCCGCCCGACTATTGCCACGTGCCGCTCGTCGTCGGGCGGGACGGCAAACGCCTCGCCAAGCGCCACGGCGATACGCGCATTCGCGCCTTTCGCGAAGCGGGGAAAACGCCGGAGGAGTTGATTGGATTTTTGGCATTTTCCTGCGGTTGGGCGGAGAAGGATGAGCGCGTCGCCATTGCCGATCTCGTCGAACGTTTCGATTTATCCACTATTCCTCGCGAGCCATTTATGATATAATCTCCCCCAATAAATTTAAAGGGAGACTCATATGGCCGATATCGAGGCGTTGGTGACAAAGCTTAACGAATGCGCGGAAAAGCGAGACTTCGACGGAGCGTTCGATCTGGTGCGGGAAAATCGTGCGGAACTCGCGAAAAAGCTCCAGCCGGAGGGAATCAAGGAAATATTGAAGAAGGCGACCAACGATCGGCTTCTTCTTTCGTTTTTGGAGAGCGTGGATTTCGTCGCCGAATCGCTCGACGATGCGCTTTTGAAGCTCGAAAAACTCGTGAGCTTCACTCAGGGCGCGTTGGTCTTGAACGACACTTGGGGCCTTGGCGTCGTTCGCAAGCTCGATTACTTCTACAAGCGCATCACGGTGGATTTCAAGATGAAGCGCGGCCACCAGTTCACCTACGCGGCGGCGATTGACATGATGGAGCGCGCCCCCGAGGACCATATTCTGGTCTTTCGCCAGGCGGACGCCGCCGCTTTCGATGCGATGCTCAAGGACAAGCCCGCGGAATTCGTCAAGCGCGTACTCAAGAGCTACGGCGACATGACGATCGTGAAGCTCGAGGACGTAATGGTCAAGAACGGCTTCGTCAAGTCCGTGAATTGGAAGTCGTTTTGGGAAAAGGCGCGTGGCGAGTTGCACGGCGATTCGCTGGTGGAAATCCCCGCGAAGCGTTCCGAACCAATTCGGCTTCGTGCGTCGGCGGAGGACTATGGCGACGGCTGGCTTACGGCGTTCACTCACGAGACCGATCCGAAGCTCGTACTCGCGGGAATTCGCGAATACGTCGCGGAGGGCAAATTCAAGGTCGCGAGCGACGAAGTGAAGGCCAAGCTCGGCGAGCGGCTGGTTTTCGCGGTTACGGCGGCGCGCAAGACCGACGACGCGCTTTACGCCCGTCTCGCCTGCCTGGTAACCGAACTCGGTTTTGCGAATCCGCCCGCTTCGGAGATGCGCGACTACCTTTGGGAGCGCAAGCGCTACGTCAAGGCGGCGCTTACCCTGCCGGCGCGCGAAGTCGGCGCGATGATTGCGTTTCTGGCGGCGAACGACGAGGCCAAGGATCGGCTTTGCCGTTCGATCCCGGAGCTTTGCTTCACCGCAGTTTCGGAAATCGTTTCGCAGTTTGGCGCGGAGACCGCGTGCCGTGCGGCGGTTGGCGAACTGATGCGTCAGCCCAAGGCGCCGGCGACGCTGACGACGCTTATCGTCGGCAAGTACGAAGGTTTCAAGGACTGGAGTGAATTGCCCGCGCTCGTCACCATTCTCACGCATGCGATCGCGCTCGGCGAGGGGCGTCAGAGCGGCGAGACGCTGAAGATGCAAAACATCGTCCGTCGGCTTTTCGGCGACCGCAACTGGCTCGCCAAGGTGTTCGGTTGGCTCTCTCCGGAGGATCGGGCGCTCTTCTTCGAGCGTTTTCAGGCGTCGATCGCCTGGGATCCCTCGACTCATCACACGACCGTTGTGCGCATGGCCAAGATCGCGCCCGAACTCGAATCTCACATCGTCAAGGCGGAAAAGAAGCGCGAATACGCGCGCATCACCTCCTATCGCAGCTTCGGTCTCAAAAAGCAGGAGTATCTGAAACTGATTAACGAGGATATGCCCGCGAACGTCAAGCGCATCGAATTCGCGAAGAGCTACGGCGACCTTTCGGAGAACGCCGAATATCAGTACGCGAAGGACGAACAGCGCGCGCTTATGCAAAAGCAGACGCTGATGCAGGCCGATCTCGAAGCCGTGAAACCGGGCGATTTCTCCGACGCCACGACCGACGAGGTCATGCCCGGCGTTACCGTGGTCGTCGCGACCAAGGACGGCGAGAAGGTCTGGACGATTCTTGGCGAGTGGGACAACGACCTCGCAAAGGGAATCCTTTCCTCCAAGACTCGGGTAGCGCAAAATCTGCTGGGGAAGAAGGCTGGCGACAATTTTGAGCTCCCGGACGCGGACGGCGGGATCTCCTTTGCCACGATTAAGGAGATAAAGCCGCTGTCCGAGGAGATAAGAGATTGGATGAAACTTCCCGCCGGCGTTCAGATTTGATATAATTACCCCCGAAAAGAAGGAGGTGCGGCATGACCAAGAAAAAAGTCCTCAAACGGAAGCCGTCCAAGAAGCCGATTAAGAAACCGACGAAAAAGTCGGTCGGAAAGAAGCTTGTCAAGAAGCCGGCGAAGAAACAGCCGACGAAGAAGCCGGTTAAGCGCGTGCCGCCGAGGATTGTTCGCAAGCCGTCTCCAAGCGAATTGAGCCCGGCAGAGGAGTTCGTGCCGATAGACACCGCCAAGGCGGTGGCGTTCGGCATGAGCATCGTCGCGCAGATGAAAAAGGCCGCGGCAAAGGACGAGCAGCGCCGAGCCGTGGAGGCAATCAAGCTTTCGCGCCGCCCCACGACCCGTTCGCAGGGGAAGTCGACGGCGAAATTCCCGGCGTCGGATTTGCGCGAGTTCAAGAAGCGTCTGACGGAAGCCCGGATTAGGGCGACGAGCGGCGTGAATGCGATGAAAGCCACCGGCTTCAACGAATCCGAGGATTACGAGGCCGACGGCGGCGATGGTACCAATCAAACGTTGCGGTTGCAGGCGCTCGGACAGATGGGGAACATCAACCGTACGATTCAACAGATTGACGAGGCCTTGCATCGCATCGAAGACGGAACTTACGGTGTTTGCACGTCGTGTGGTCAGCTCATCCGCAAACCGCGACTCCTCAATCAGCCGTTCGTGCTGACTTGTATGGAGTGCCAGAGTGCGATGGAGCGCGGCGAGCAGTGAGGCGATTTTTGGCGGTTTTCGCCGTCGTCGCCAATCTGACGTTGGCGGATGCGGTTGTAAAAGAACTCGCCGCGGGGTACCTTAAGGGATCCGCGGCGGTTTCCGTGATAACCGGCGTTTTTAACCTCGCTTACGTCGAAAACCGTGGATGCGCGTGGGGGATGTTGCAAGGCCGGGTGTGGGCGCTTGCGGCGTTTGCGGTAGTCGTAATGGCGGTGCTCGTTTGGCGACGCAAGTCGATTTTCGGCGACGGGCGGATTGGGTTTGCTGCCGAATGCCTGCTTTACGCCGGAATTGTCGGAAATTTGATTGATCGCGTTTTTCGAGGGTACGTAATCGACATGTTCGACTTCTATTTTCGCGCTTCGCATTTCCCATGTTTCAATTTAGCCGATTCGTATATCACAATCGCGGTCGTCTTGCTGCTTTTCATCCCCGATTTTTGGTATAATAAACGAATATGATACGGTATGCGATTTTGACTGCGTTTTGCGTCCTGGCGCTCGGGGCCAGGGCCTTTTGGCCGTTCGATTCCGACGATGACGAACCGCCGCGCCTTTCCGAGCTGATGGAGGGCGCTTCGCGGCTCATTGACGAGGCGAGCGACCTTGCTTCCGAGGCCAAGGTGACCGAGGCGGTTGAAAAGTACCGCGAGGCACTTAAGGAGCTCGCTCGCGTGGAGGCGGAGAATCCGGAGCGCGCGGAAACCCAGGAATTCGCCACCTTGCGCACCAAGCGCGCCTATGTGAACGCGGCGATTGATTCGCTGTTGCTTAGTCAAGTGAAAGACAACGCCAAGGCGGTTGCGGTAAGCGATACCTCCGAGCTCGAAAAGCGACTTGCCGAGGAGAAGCGGGTGAAGTTCGAAAAGACCTCGAAACTGCGCGGACGTATCGCCGAGCGTTCGGCGGGTTCGGTTTCCAAGCGCATGGCTGCGATGCAGGCGATTGACAACGGGGATCTCGCGGCGGCGACGCTGCTCATCGGTCAGCTGCTTGCCGAAAACCCCGAGGATGTCGCAATCCTCAACCTCAAGGCGATGAAGGAGGCGAGCGAGGGTGATGTTCGCGCCGCCGAGGTTACTCTCGGCGAGGCGATTCGAATCAATCCGCGCGGTTATCAGGCGTATTACAATATGGCGGCGCTGATTATGCAGGGTAATCCCGGCAACAAGGCGGGTGCGCAGCGGTATTACGAGACCGGTCGGGCGATGGGCGGGCCTCGAAATCGGGAATTGGAGGCGAAATTCAAGTGATTGCGATTTTGGCCAGCGTCGTTTTGGCGGCGAGCGCGACTCCGCGCGAGCTGGTAGAGAACGCGCGTGCGGCGCTGCCCGCGAACGCCGAGCTTTCGGGGCGGGTGATTCTTCGCGATCGCAAGGGTTTTGTAAAAACGGAATACGACTACGTCCTCAAACGGAAGAACGGCGAAACCGAGTTGAACCTTGATCGGGAGGCGTTGGAAAAGACCGATGTGACGTGGAGCGATGTCACGCTCGACTACCTTTGGTGGGATGACGTGTCCGTCGACGAGAAGCTCGACGGCGAGACGGTGTTCGGACAATCCTGCGCCGTCATCGTGCTGAAAAAAGGGGATCGCGCGATTCGAACGTGGATTGATCGGAAGACCGGAGCGTTGATGCAAGCCGAAGAGCTGAAGGGCGGGGAGCCGATTCGCAGGATGTGGGGAACCCGCATCAAAAAGTTCGGCGACCGGTGGATGGCGAATGTAATGGAGGTCGAGACACTGGGGTCCGGCCATCGCACTAAAATAACCGTGGAGGAATTGAAATGAAAGCGCTGAAAATCGTCGGCAAGATCGTGCTGTGGATTGTCGGAATTGCGATTCTTCTGGTATTGACGCTGCCGCTTTGGATCGGGCCGCTCGTCAAGGGTGTGGCCAACGGAATCGCGCCTTCGATTGTGAAAACCGATGTGCATCTCGCCGATTTCGGACTCAACTACTATTCCGGCATTTTCCATATGGGCGGCTTCTCGCTTGAGAACCCATCCGACTTCACGGAGCGCGAAGCGTTCACCTTGGGCGAAGTTCGAGTCGAGGTCGATCCGCTTTCGACGCTCTCCGACGTCGTTCACGTAAAGTTGATTCGCGTCAAGGACGTGTTCGCCGCATATGTCTTTAAGGATGGCGACAGCAATCTCTCCCGCATCGCCGAGAACGTCGGCGGCGAAAAGACCGAGGCCGAGAAGAAGGCTCCCGAGCCGGTGGTCGCGGAGAAGAAGCCGGCCGAAAAGCCGACGGAGGAGAAGCCCGCGAAGAAGGTCATCATTGATCGCGTTGAAATCGGCGGCATCGTAGCGCAAATCGGGCCGGTCACGATTCCGCTTACTCCGAACGAACTCGTCTTCACCGATATCGGCAAGGACTCCGGCGGCACTACGCTTCAGGAGGTCTACGACCAAATCGTCGGGCCGATCGTCAAGGTCGTTGCGCCGGCGGTCGAAACGGCGACCATGCTCGGCGGCAAGGGTCTCGACATCGGCAAGGACGGTCTCAAGCTCGGCGCGGACGGCCTCGGCGCCGCGGTCGATGCCGCCAAGAAACTGGATGTCAAGGGCGCAACCGAAGCGTTGAAGAGCACGGGGGACGCCTTGAAGGGCGCCGGCGACGGGCTCAAGTCGGTCGGCGATGATTTCAAAAAACTGTTCAAGTAAGGTTATCGTTACATGGCAAACTGCAAATGCAAACAGGACCGGCGTGTGGAGATGTCGGTCGAGGGACTCAAGGAAGACTTCGCCTGGCATCTCAGGTATTCGCTCGCCAAGGGCAAGACCCGCGAGACCGAGCGCGATCAGTACACCGCTTTCGCGAACGCGGTTCGCGATCGCATCGTGGAGCGCTGGATTTCGACTCAGGAGGAATACGGACGTCAGAACACCAAGCGCGTATATTACATGTCGCTGGAGTTCCTGATCGGACGCCTGCTCGGCAATAACGTCATCAACCTCAAGGCCGATCAGCTCTGCCGCGACGCGCTCAAGGACTTCGGCATCGACTGGAACGATTTGCGCGATTACGAAACCGACGCGGGCCTCGGCAACGGCGGGCTCGGACGGCTCGCCGCCTGCTATCTGGATTCGATGTCGACGCTCGATCTCGCGGGTATGGGATACGGTCTTCGCTACGATTACGGTATCTTCCGCCAGAAGATCGTCAACGGCAATCAGGTCGAGGAACCCGATCAGTGGCTCAAGCACGGCTACCCCTGGGAGATGGCGCGTCCCGAGTACGCCCAGCACGTCCATTTCGGAGGTCATGTCGAGCGCATCGACGAAAACGGCAAGCAGAAGTGGGTGTGGAAGCCGGCGGAAACCGTCGAGGGCATTCCCTACGACATGCCGATCGTCGGCTACTGCAACGCGGTAAATTCGCTTCGCCTCTGGAGCGCGAAGGCGGTGGACGACTTCGATCTCGCCGACTTCAACAAGGGCTCGTACGTCGAGGCGGTCGAGGCGAAGGTGCTCGCGGAGAACCTTACCAAGGTGCTTTACCCCAACGACAACACGATGGCCGGCAAGGAGTTGCGTCTGCGTCAGCAGTATTTCTTCGTCGCCTGTTCGCTTCGCGACATTTTGCGTCGCTTTAAGCGTACTAACGACAACTGGGATGAGTTGCCGAACAAGGTGTTCATTCATCTGAACGACACCCATCCGACGCTGGTCGTGCCGGAACTGATGCGCGTTTTGATCGACATCGAAGGATTGGACTGGGACAAGGCGTGGGATCTCACCCGTCGCTCGACCGGTTACACCAACCACACGATTCTCCAGGAGGCGCTGGAGAAGTGGCCGGTGCCGATGATGGAACGGCTGCTACCGCGCCACTTGCAGATAATCTACGACATCAACGGCCAGTTTTTGCAGACCGTTTCCGCGCGCTATCCCGGCGACGTCAAGAAGCTCCAGCGAATGTCGCTCATCGACGAGAACGGCGAGCGTTACGTCCGGATGGCGAATCTTTGCCTCGTCGGCACGTCGTCGGTGAACGGCGTCGCCGAGCTTCATACCCAGATTCTCAAGGACGACCTCTTTAAGGACTTCTACGAGCTTTGGCCGGAGAAGTTCCACAACGTCACCAACGGCATTACCCCTCGGCGCTGGCTTTTGAAGGCGAATCCGATGCTTTCACAGCTCATCACCGACTCGATCGGCTCCGAATGGATCACCCATCTCGACAAGTTGCGCGGTCTGGAGAAGTTCTGGAACGATGACAACTTCCTCGCCGCGCTTCGCAAGGTGAAGAAGGCGAACAAGGATCAGCTCGCCGCGTGGACGGCGAAGAATCTCGGGATCAAGCTCGATCCGTCGGCGATTTTCGACGTGCAGGTAAAGCGTCTCCACGAGTACAAACGCCAGCTTATGCTCGCCTTGTACATCATCGTCTTCTACAACCGGCTCGTCAACGATTCGAGTTACGACCCCGTGCCGCGCTCGTTCATCTTCGCGGCCAAGGCGGCGCCCGGCTACTACATGGCGAAACTTATTATTCGCCTCATTCACGGCATCGCCGCCACGGTCAACGGCAACCCCAAGACGCGCGGCAAGCTCTCGGTCGCGTTTTTGCCGGATTACCGGGTTTCGCTCGCGGAGAAGATTATGCCGGCCTCGGAGGTTTCGGAGCAAATCTCGCTCGCGGGCATGGAGGCCTCGGGCACGGGCAACATGAAGTTCATGATGAACGGTGCGCTAACTCTCGGAACTTACGACGGTGCGAACGTCGAGATCAACCAGGAGGTCGGCGACGACAACATGTTCCTCTTCGGCATGCGTACCGAGGATGTCGCAAAGAAGCGTCCCTCGTACGTTTCGCGCGAGTATTACGAGAAGGATCCCGAAATCAAGCTCGCGCTCGACATGATCAGGGCGAATGCGTTTTCGCCGACCGAGCCGGGGATTTTCGAACCGATTATCCGCAATCTCCTCGATTACAACGACTACTACATGTTGCTTGCGGATTTGCGCTCCTATTCCGAAGCGCAAGATCGGGTGGATGCCACTTATCGCGACGCGAAGAAGTGGGATCGGATGTCGCTCGTCAACATCGCGCGCTCGGGTCGTTTCTCGTCGGATCGCGCGGTAATGGAGTACGCGAACGAGATCTGGCACGTCAAGCCGGTGAAGTTCGCATAAGGGGTTCCATATGATGACCTATCGTTCGTCGGCGGATCAAAAGCGCATCTCGCTGCTCGGCTTGGGGGCGATGCGAATTCCGGTGAAGAGCGGGACTTCGGAGTACGACCAGGCGGAATTCAACGCCTTCGTAAAGCGTCTTTTGGACGGCGGAGTCACCTACTACGACACTTCGCCCGCCTATTGCCGCGGTCAGTCCGAACGCATGCTCGGCGAGGCGTTCGCCGCGAGCGGCTATGACCGCGAATCCTACGCGATCGCGACCAAGCTTTCGAACTTCGCGCCCGCGCAGTTCCCGCTCGCCGAGTGCAAGAAGATGTTCGCCGCTTCCCTCAAGAATCTGCGGACGAGCTATCTTGACTTCTACTTGCTCCATTCCATCGGCGGCGGCGGAATGCCCCGATTCCGCGAACGGTTCGTGGACAACGGTGCGGTGGATTTTTGCGCCGAGCGTCGTGCCGCGGGCGAAATCAGGCATCTCGGCTTTTCCTTTCACGGTGATCGCAAGACCTTCGACTGGTGCATGGAGAACCACGACAAGTACAAGTGGGACTTCTGCCAGATCCAGCTCAGCTACCTCGACTGGTGGCACGGCGAGGCGAAGGAGCTTTACGATGCGCTCGCGGCGAAGAACATTCCGGTCGTGGTAATGGCGCCGCTCGCCGGCGGACGGCTTGCGCGCTACAACTGGACGCTGGAGCGCGCGCTCAAGCCGATTGATCCGAAGGCGTCGCTCGCGGAATGGGCGTTTCGCTTCGTCGGCGGATTGGAGAAGGTGATTACGGTTCTCTCCGGCATGGGCGAAATGGAGCATATCGAAGAGGATCTTAGAATCTTCTCGCCGCTCAAGCCGTTGGACGCGAAGGAAGTCGAAGCGTTGCGCCTCGCCGCCGACGCGATGAGACGGCAAAACACCATCGCCTGCAATTCCTGCAACTACTGCATGCCCTGCCCTTACGGGTTGGACATCCCGGCGATTCTTAATTTCCGCAATCGCATGATTTCGGCGGAAACGAAGCCGACCGCGCGGGAGGTTCTGAAACTTTACGCGGAAGCGGTTCCCGAGGAGCTTCGCCGCGCCGAGCATTGCACGGGGTGCAATCGCTGCTCGCCGCATTGTCCGCAAAAGTTGAACATCCCCGCCGAGATCGCGGCAATCGACCAATGGGTGGAGGGATTGAAAAATGAAGCTCTTTAAGCTCGTTATCTCCGCGCTTTTGCAACTCGTTGTCGCGACTGCGGTCGTGCTCGCGTTTCTCGGCGTTCCGTATTGCGCGATAGTGTGCAAGATACAACCGGCGCTTACCTGGGTCTTTCTCGCGATTGTCCTTTCGACATTCGTTTTCGGACGTTGGTTTTGCCGAATGCTCTGCCCGCTTGGCGCGTTGCAGGATCTCGTAAATCTCGTCTTTCATCCGAAAACCAAGGTGCGACGCGTTTGCTCGCGGCTTCCTCGTGGCAAGCTGCAAATCGTCGTTAACTGGATTTTCGTTCTCGTGGCGATTCTGCCGGCGGTTGGCGCCGTGTTGAATCCCTACGGCGTGTTCGGTCGCGCGGTCGCGTTCGTCTTCGATCCCGACCGTTTGCTTTCGCCGCGTTCGTATATTGCGCTCGTCCTCGGCGTTTCCGCGCTCGTCGTCGTATCGGCGGCGATTGGGAAGGGAAGATTTTGGTGCAACTGGATTTGTCCGTACGGCACGGTCTTTCAGCTTCTTTCCAAATGTGCGTTTATGAAGGACAAGGTCGGCGGAAGCTGCGGAAATTGCCACAAGTGCTTCGCCAAGGCGGAGGCGAAAGAGCCCGAAGCCGAAGGCGGCGTCACCCGTCGCGAAACCCTGCAGGGCATCGCCGCGCTCGCGGTCGCCGAGAAGCTTACCGACGGCGGCTACGCGCCGATTTCGCTCGCCGGAATTCCCGAGCGCGAAACGCGCCTTATCATGCCGCCCGGGGCGAAGGATTCGGTGAATACCTACTCTTGCGTCGGCTGTCAGCTTTGCGCGATTAATTGCCCCGGCGAGTGCTTGCGGCCGATCGACTGGTCGGGTCGGGTGGCGATGGATTATCGCAAGGGCTACTGCATCGAGGATTGCGCGAAGTGCACCGAGGTCTGCCCTGCGGGAGTGCTGACGCCGCTCACCGTTTTGGAGAAGCGCAATGTGCACATCGGGCGCGCGATGTGGAACGCCGAGGCGTGCCTGCGGAAGACGAGCGGCGAGCAATGCACCGCTTGCGTCCGCAAGTGCCCCGTAAAGGCACTCCACATCGTCGAGGGCTTGATCGTCGTCGACGCTGACGCGTGCATCGGGTGCGGCGCGTGCGAACACGTCTGCGCGGCGCGTCCGGAGCCGGCGATTCACGTCGAAGGGCTTCATCGTCAGCTTCGCGTGACGCCGATTTCCGAAGAAGATCTCGTAGCCGAAATGAAGCGGCTCGTGAACGAGGAGGGCGAGTCGATCGCGGTCGCCCGCGATGGCGTCATCCGCGCGCACGGAAAAGGCAAGGGCATCGCGCCCGCGATCAAGTTGCTGGACGCGGGCAAGCTCCATCGCGCCTTCGTCTGCGATCGCGTAATCGGCCGCGCCAGCGCCGCGATTTTAGTCGCGGGCGGCGCGAAGAAGGTCTGGACGCGCGTTCTCGGCGAGGATGCGAAGAAGTTTCTTGAAGATCGCGGAGTCGAGTGCGCGGCGGAAAAGACGGTGAAGCAAATTCTCAACGCCGATCTTACGGATCGCTGCCCGATGGAAAAGGCCGTGGACAATATGAACGACCCGAAGAAGATGGTCGAAAAATTGCGCAAGGAGCTCAGGGAAAGGAATTGGTTATGACGAAACCGCTCGTGGGAATCGTAATGGGTTCGGATTCGGACTGGCCGCTCGTCAAAAAGGCGTGCGACACGCTCGACAAGTTCGGCGTCGCCTACGAAACGCGAGTCATTTCCGCGCATCGTACGCCCGAACTCGCGATTGAATATTCCAAGACCGCGGAAGCGCGCGGACTCAAGGTAGTTATCGCGGCCGCGGGCGGCGCGGCGCATTTAGGCGGAGTTCTCGCGGCGGCGACGCCGCTCCCCGTAATCGGAATTCCGGTCGCGGGAGGTGCGCTGAACGGGCTTGACGCGCTTTACGCGACGGTGCAGATGCCGAGCGGGGTGCCGGTGGCGACGGTGGCTTGCGGAAGCGCGGGCCCGACCAACGCGGCGCTTTTGGCGGTGCAGATTCTCGGTACGGCCGACGAGTCGTTGCGCGAGAAGTTCCGCGCCCACAAGGAAGAGCTTAAAGCCAAAGTCGAGGCGGCGAACAAGAAGATTCACGAGTAATGCGCGCACTGGTCACCGGTGGAGCGGGCTTTTTGGGAAGCCACCTCGTCGAGCGTCTTTTGAAGGATGGCTACGAGGTATTGGCGCTCGATAATCTCTACACCGGCGATCGTGGCAATCTCACGCCGTTTGCGAAGAATCCGAGCTTCTCCTTCGTCGAGGCCGATGTTACGGACGCGAAGGCGGACGATTTCTCGAAAGTGGACGAGATTTACAATCTCGCCTGTCCCGCTTCGCCGGTTCATTACCAGCATCAGCCGGTGAGGACCGCGCTTACCTCGATCAAGGGCGCGCTTTTCGCGCTCTCCCTCGCCCGGCGCGACGGCGCGAAAATGCTTCAGGCCTCGACGAGCGAGGTCTACGGAGATGCGCTTGTCCATCCGCAATCCGAGACTTACTGGGGCAACGTCAATCCGATCGGGATTCGGAGTTGCTACGACGAGGGGAAGCGCGTCGCCGAGACGCTGATTGCGGATACGATTCGCGAGGCGGACGTCGATGCGCGAATCGTCCGCATTTTCAATACCTACGGGCCGAGAATGAACGAGAAGGACGGAAGGGTGGTTTCGAATTTCGTCGTTCAGGCGCTCAAGGACGAGGATATTACGATTTACGGCGATGGTTCGCAGACGCGCTCGTTCCAGTACGTCGACGATCTCGTGAACGCCTTTCGCGCCTACATGGAGCTTTCGAAATCGCGTCTCCGCGAGTGGGTGAAGTCGCGCGGGCTTGGTGCGCCGGTCGTTAACCTCGGAAATCCCGGCGAGTTTACGATTCTCGAACTCGCGGACGCGGTTTTGAAGCTCGTTCCCGAATCCAAGTCGCGTCTTGTCTATCGTCCGCTGCCCGGCGACGATCCCAAGCAGCGTCGCCCCGATATCGCGCTTGCGCGCGAATTGCTCGGTTGGGAGCCGCGCGTGCCGCTCGCCGAAGGGCTCGCGAAAACCGTCGAATACTTTAAAGGAAAATGCCAATGAAAGACCTCAAGGAAGCGTACAAGACCATCGAAGCCGACCATTTCGCGCCGCAGATGGAGATTTCGTTTATCGACGGCGACAATCGCCGCACTTTGTGCTACGAAAAAGTGACGTGGAACATCGGCGGCGAGGAAAAGGGACTTCGCTACGGCGAAAATCCCGGTCAGGAAGCCGCGCTCTACAAGCTCGTGAACGGCAATCTCGTCCTCGGCGACGTCGAGATGTTGCAAGCGGGTCGCTATCTTGCGTCTGTTCCCGAACTGCTCCAGTCGGGCAAGCATCCCGGCAAGACCAACGTCACCGACACCGACAACGCGCTTAACATTCTTCGCTATCTGATGGCGAAGCCGACCGCGGTCATCGTCAAGCACAACAACCCCTGCGGCGTCGCAACCGGTTCGACGCTCGCCGAGGCGTATTATCGCGCGAACAAGGCGGATCGACTGGCGGCGTTCGGCGGCGCGATTGCGCTTAATCGCGAGTGCGACATGGAAACGGCGAAATTGATTGTCGAAAACTACGCCGAAGTCGTGGTTGCGCCGGATTTCAAGCCCGGCGTGATGGATCTTTTCGCGACTAAGAAGAACTTGCGCGTCTTTCGGATTCGCAACATGGAACGGCTCACGGAGTTCGTCGCCAAGCACGTCATCGACTTCAAGTCGCTCATCGACGGCGGCATCGTCGCCCAGACCTCGTTTGCGGCGAACGCCCGCAGGAGCGAAGACCTGATGCCCGCCTATTGCAATCGCAAGATCACGAACAAGGAAACGGGCGAGGTCAAGTTCGAGGAGCACAAGATCAAGCGCCTGCCGACGGCGAAGGAATACGAGGATTTGCTGTTCGGGTGGCTCGTCGAGGCGGGAGTTACCTCCAATTCCGTTCTCTACGTCAAGGACGAGGTAACGGTCGGCATCGGCACCGGCGAGCAGGATCGCGTCGGCGTCGCCGAAATCGCGCGCGACAAGGCGTACACCAAGCATGCCGACTGGATTTCGTGGGAGAAGTACCAAAAGCCCTATAACGATCTTCGGCTCGCCTTCGGCGAAACCGAGGGTGCGAAGAAGCAGGCGGAGATTATGGAAGAGACGCGCGCGGAGAAGGGCGGACTTCCGGGATGCGCGATGGTGTCCGATGCGTTCTTCCCGTTCCGCGATGGCGCGGAAGTCGGCATTCGCGAAGGCATTACCTCGATTGTCCAACCGGGCGGCGCGATTCGCGATTGGGATGTAATCGACTGCTGCAACGACGCCGGAGTTGCGATGGTCTTCACCGGCCAGCGTTCCTTCCGCCACTGATGCGCACGCTCTTGAGAACGCTGACGATCCTCGCGCTGATAATCAGCGCGGGGATTTGCGTTTTCCTGGGGCGCAACGGGGTGGAAAGCGACGTCTACGCGCTCGTTGGCGACGATGCGGACGCGGTTTCGGCGTTGGCGCGGAAGACCGCTTCGATCTATCGCGTCGTTTGCGACGAGCCGGAGCTTTACGACGAGTGTCGTGCGCTCGCCGAGTTCGATCCGCCGATCGATCCGAAGGTTATGTACGAAACGATTCGCACGCACGGCAAGGGCCTTTTGTCGGAACGCTCGCGCGAATTGCTCGGAGCGAACGAGACGAATCGCATCGCCCGAAGCGCCATGCGCCGAGATTATTCGGGAATCGGGATTTTTCCGAAAGCCGACGATCCCTTTTACTTCCTTCACGACTTCGTTATGGATTTCAAGGCGCTTCAGCCGAAAGGCGAGATACTGGTCGGCAGCCGTTCGTCGGTCGGAGGGCTCGTCGAGCTTGCGCGAAAGAATCCGAATGTGCATTTAAGCGGTTCGCCGTTTCACACTTATATCGCGACCGAAAGCTCCAAGCGCGAAATCAATCTTCTGGGGATTATCTCGCTCATCGCGGTTTTCACGCTCGGCTTCGCGCTTTTCCGCACCTTGCGTTTCGCTTTTCCAATGGTACTTGCGATTGGCGTCGGCTTTCTCGTCGGCACGGCGGCGCTACTGATTTTGCCGGGGCGTCCGCACATGCTTACCTTCCTCTTCGGCACCTCGCTCATCGGGCTGGGCGTGGACTACTGCTATCATTCGTTCCACGGTTGCAGTCGCTCGTCGCTCGCCGGCGCGCTGATTACGACCTCGTTCGCGTTTTCGCCGCTCGTCTTTTCGAGCGTGCGCGTTCTTCGGGAAATGGCGATCTTTACGATTGCCGGGCTTTGCGCGATTTACGTCTTTGTCCTTTGCACGTTCAAGCCGCTCGACGAAGTGAAGACGAAGCTCGAGCTGTCGGACAAATTCATGCGCCGCTTGCGCGTGGCGAAGTGGGTCGTCGGCTTTTTCGCCGTGCTGGGGATTTTCCGACTCGACTTTGGCAACGACATTTCGCAGTTTCACCGCATGGATCCTATGATGGAAGCGGGCGAACGAGCGGTGGCGGAGGCGAGTGGAACGGACAAAATCAAGTTCTCGCTCGTCGACCTCGAGAAATGGCAACAGGAGAACGCCGCGCTTAAATCGAAGATGGGCGTGGAACCGAGCGGAGAGTTCCTGACGGCGAAGGATCTGCCCGATTGGCTGACGCTCGAAAAGAACGGGCGGACGATGCTCGTATTGCCGTCGGAGAGCGGGGTCGATCTCAAGTCTCGGCTTAGCGCGATGTTCGACCGCTTCGCCAACGAGGCGCTCGTTATGCTGGGTGTGGCGTTTGCGGCGCTTTTCGCGATTCTCGCGTTTGCGACACGCCGTCGATTCCTCGAATACGCCTCGCCGACGTTTTTCGCGGTTTTGGCGACGGCGGGAACGCTCGGCTGGCTTGGCGAGACAATCAACTTCTTCCATCTCATTTGCTTTTTTGTGCTCGTCGGATTGGGCGTCGATTACACAATTTTCCACAAGTCCGAGGACGCGGCCTCGGCGAGTGCGCGCGTCGTTCTCTACAGTTTTCTCACTTCGCTCGTGGGGCTTGGAATGCTCGCCTTTACCTCGTTCAGCGTCACGCGCTCGATGGGTATTACCCTCGCGCTCGGGCTTTTCTTCGCCTACGTCTTTTCCATCGGAACTTCGCGTGAGGCGAAGCATACGGTTTGGCACGAGCAAAAGGAGCAGTCGGCGGGAAAACTCCGTATCCTCTTCATGTGGCACGTCTATCGGCTTTTCGGCAAATCCGTCGCCAAGCTCGTCGCGTTCGTCGTCGTTCTTTTCGTCTATCCTTTCGCGAAAAGCGCACGCAAGGCGATTGCGGAAGCGCGCGCCAAGACGAGTCTTAAAACGAGTGCGTTCAAGACCGTTCTTAATTTCGCGTGGTCGATGCTCGACAAGACCGACGCTTGCACGCTCGCGAAGAACCTGCCGAAGATTTCGGTCAAGGGCGACGAGGGCTGGATGCGCGGCGGCGCGTTTCTGATCTCTACCCATTTGGGGTCGATTGAAACGCTACCGGCGCTTCGAAAGGGCAATCGGATCAAGGTTCACGCCTTTCAGCAGATGGGGCATGACGCAGTCTTTACGAAGATGTTCGTCCGCTATCTCGACCCGAACCAGCTTACCTTGCACGCGGTCGAGGATATCGGGGTGGAGACGGCGGTGGAGATGAAGGCGGCGATCGAGCGGAAAGAGCTCGTGCTGATGGCCGGAGATCGCGTCTCGGCGGGTTCGTCCGCGACACTCGAACACGAGTTCTTCGGCCACAAGTGCCGTTGGCCGAAGGGAGTGTTCCGTTTCGCGAAGCTCATGGAAGCGCCGGTCTACGCGATTACTTGCGCTCGGGTCGGCTGGAACGAATACGAGGTCAAGGCGATGAAGCTCGGGACCGATCTGCTCGGCGACTACGTTCGCTTTCTCGAAGGCGAAGTTCGCGCCTATCCCGAACAGTGGTATCAATTCTACTCGTTCTTCGAACAATAGTGGCGTCGTCCTACGGGGTTATGAAGAAGTTTGGTTTTGGCTCGTTATGCGCTTGGGGGACGCTGATTATTGCGCTTGTGTTGGTTATCTTCGTCTGTGCGTCGAAAGACAGGAGTGGCGTTCGTATCGACGGGCCGGAGGATCTGAAAGGGAAGCACATCGCGCATATGTCAAGCGACTTCCACAAGCAAGAGCTGGTGGCGATGCAACCGGACATAATATTCGACCCGTATTCGGAATATGCCTTTGCGATCGAATCGCTCCGCAACGGCAAAATCTCGGCAATCTCAATCGGCGAGCGTTATGCGGATATATGGATGGCGAAGAATCCCGATGCGTATAGGATTGCGTTCGAGTATGCGGAGGATATGTGCTGTTTTCTGCTACCGAAGAATTCGCCCTTGAAGGCGAAGATCGACGCGGAATTGCGCCAAATGAACGCGGCAGGAGAAACGAAGAGGATTGCCGACAAGTGGCTTGAGGCGCTGAAGGAGGGAAAGACGCGGACACTGCCCAAGGCCACCGCGCCGCGAGACGCGCCGGAGATTCGCGTCGCCTGCTCCGCCGAAAGCGAGCCGTGGTGTTTTGTCGAATACGACAGGGTCACCGGCATCGATATTGAGGTTTTGACGATTGTTGCCAATCGCCTTGGGCTACGGCTTAAACCGAAAATTTTCAGTTGGGGAGGGATGGTCGATTGCGTGAATGCCGGGCGCTGCGATATTGCAAACGGCGGTATTTATACCGGCGGGAATGAGTTTCCGAAGGTGGACGTCTCCGAAAAATACGCCTCCGAGCGGATGTGCGTCTTGGTGCTGAATGACTTGGCCGGCGCGACAAAAAGTGGCGATACCGCATTTGCGAAATCGCTAAAGGACAGTTTCCTCAAGACTTTTATCAAGGAAAACCGCTGGAAGATGCTGGCGAAAGGGCTTGGGATTACGCTACTGGTTACGTTTTTGTCGGCGATTTTGGGTACGGCGTTGGCATTCCCGGTGTGGCTTATGCGCATATCGCGCATTCGCCTTATTGCCTTGTGCGCCAAGATTTACATCGCGATTTTGCAAGGGACGCCGATACTCGTGTTGTTAATGATCCTCTATTATGTCGTTTTTGGAAAACTGGATGTTGATGGATTTTGGGTGGCGATAATTGGGTTTGGACTGAACTTTTCCGCGTATGTTTGTGAAATGTTGCGGAGTGGCGTAAAGGCCGTCCCGATTGGACAAACGGAAGCGGCGCTTGCGCTGGGCTATCGTCCGCGGCAGGCGTTTTTTAGGTTCGTATTCCCGCAAGCAGTGCGGCTCATATTGCCGGTTTATCGGGGAGAGTTGATAGGATTGCTTAAGATGACGTCGATAGTGGGTTATATTGCAATTATTGACCTTACCAAGGCGAGCGACCTTATACGCTCTCGTACCTACGATGCCTTCTTCCCCATCTTAACCACGGCCTTTATCTACTTTGTAGTGTCGTACTTGCTATCGCGATTGTTGGAGCGACTTTACCCCTCCGCAAGTACCTGCATTAACCACCTGTCTGGTAAATAACCACTCACCCCCTCAAAACCCCGCCTTACGCGGTACCCCTCGGGAGGGGTCGGGTTAATGGCTCGCGTTATTATGCTTGAAAATTGCGAAAACATGGCCAAGATGCGACATTTTGTCGCATCTTTAGCCGTTTTCAATATATGCCCGACGCCGGATTGCGCTTCGGGAATATATTTGGACGGCATCGGGAATGAATTGAATCGCGTAGCCGGAATATTCATAGCGATGGAGAGCGATTTTGTGATATAATATAGGCGTTCTCCGCGAGGAGATCCATATAGGTCACGAACTGGCGAAGTAGATGAGAGTCGAGGCGATGGCGAATGAGGTAATTAGCATAAACGATTTTGACATACGCAATCGGATATTGACGATTCGTGGAGTGCAGGTTATGCTCGACAAGGACTTGGCCGAGCTGTACGGAGTCGAGGTAAAACAGCTTAATCGGCAAGTGAAACGTAATCCAGAAAGATTTCCGGAAGACTTTATGTTTCAATTGTCGAAAGATGAGTGTTTAAGGTGCCAAATTGGCACCATAAACGGGAGACGAGGAGAGCATTCGAAGTATTTGCCTTATGCTTTTACGGAGAATGGAATCGCGATGCTGAGTAGTGTTCTCCGTTCTTTACGTGCGATTGATGTGAACATTCGTATAATGCGGGCTTTTAATACTATGCGTCGTGCGTTGGCGTCGATCGCGCCGTTGCTGACTCGAGTAGACACGATAGAGCGGAGGCAGATAACCGATCAGTCCAAGAACGAAGAGCGGTTCAAGACGATTTTCGATGCGATGCAGGACAAGAAGTTTCCACCGCAGAAGATATTCTTCGACGGGCAGTTTTACGATGCCTTCGTATGGCTGAAGAAGTATCTGCGCATGGCGAAGAAGGAGCTGATTGTCATCGATCCGTATTTTGACGCATCGGTATTGCCGCAAATCGCCCAGAAGCGAAGCGGCGTTTCGGTTTTGGTAGTGAGGTGCAAGCGCGGCAAACGGCTGTTGCCGGATGTGGATGTTGCGAAATTCAATGCGCAATTCAAAAATTCGCTTGCGGTTAAGGAGTCCGAGCGTTTTCACGACCGATATCTGATCATCGACCGCAAGACGCTTGTGCATATTGGAGCCTCGCTCAACTATTTGGGCAAGAAGTGCTTTGCTTGCACGACCTTTGATCCGCTCAATATTCCCGAATTGTTGGCGAAGTTGCCGAAGTAAAAGACACAGGCGCGAGGCGCGAATCTCCATATATGGACATGTAAATCTCCAAGTATGGAGATCGCAATGTCCATACATGGACATGGTAGGTGTCCATACATGGAGATTGCCGAGTCCATACATGGACATGGAGGGGGTCCATACATGGAGATTGATGTCTCCATATATGGACATGGCCGACTGCTCGGGCGGACGTTTG
>JAZRWB010000040.1:0-14444 GCA_045599445.1 Kiritimatiellia bacterium
CTCGCGCTGTTGCGCCGAAACCGCCGTCACCACGATAAGGACGATTACTCCGAGAATCGGCGCGACGATCGCGATGATCGGCGCCTTGAGTCGCTGCAGCTCTATAAGCGCGAGCTTGTAGTCGCGCGAATCCTTCGGCTGCTTGAACCCGGCGAGCATGTCGCCGATTCGCCGGAAGAATCCGTGCTCTTCGTACTGCTCGGAAAGTTCGTCGATATCGATGATGCCGTCCGCCATGGCGCGTAACTCCTTAAAGCGTGAAGATGCTGACGCTATAAAGCCCGTTCTGGTAGCAGCTGTCGAGGACGTCCACCAACGCCTTGTGCGGAGAGTTCTCCGTGCACTTGACGATGATCGGCGTCTTCTTGGAAGTAAGCGCGATCTCGCGCAAGTTCTGGTCGAGCTCCGCGCGCTTCACCGGCTTGCGGTTGTAGAGCACGAGTCCGTTCGCGTTGCGGCCGTTGGTGCCGATTTCGATCGTGACCGTGATATCGCTCGGTTGCGATTCGCTGTTCGTCGCCGGCGCGGGCCGGTTGGCGTTCAGCTTCGAGAACATGTCCTCGGTCTTGATCGTAACGACGAAGAAGATGATGAGCTCGAAGACGACGTCGATCATCGGCGTCATGTCCAAAGCCGGATTTTCCTGGGGTTTCCTCGCCATACTACCTCCCCTTCAGCCGCGAAAGTCGAGGCCGCGCCGAATTGCCGGGCTTGGAGGTTCGATCCTCCTGCACCGCCATAAACGAAATCTTCCAAATCCCGTTCGCGGTGCAGGCGTCCATAACCTGCTTGACCGCGCGGTGCTGAACCTCGAAGTCGGCGCGAATCAAAACCGGAAATTCGCCGATCTTCTTGTAGCGCTCCTTGATGCGCCGGCCGATCTCCTCGGGCGTAATCTCGCGGTCGCCCATCGAGATACGGCCCTTGGGCAGCAACCTGCCGAGCTTGTCCCGCGCCGCAATGTCGATTTGCATGTGCGTCGGCGGCAGCTCCTCCGGCGTGAGCACGATGCCGTGGCGCCCGTCCTCGAGCTCGATCGTCTCGTCCTTCTTCTGGGCTTCGACCAGCGTGACGACGAAGAAGATGATGAGCTCGAAGACGACGTCGATCATCGGCGTCATGTCCAAAGCCGGATTTTCCTGTGGCTTTCTCGCCATGGTCAGAGTCCCTTAGGCGACTTCCTCGCCGCCCTCGACCTGCACGTTCCTGAGACCGTTCAAAATCTCCATGGTCATCGCCGTCATCTTGAGGACGAGGCGGTTGGCCTTGTTGCGCAGCGAGTAGAACACGGTCACCGACGGAATCGAGACGATAAGGCCCGCCGCAGTCGTCCAGAGCGCCTGGCCGATCGAGCTTGCGAGCGCCGCCGCGTCTCCCGCGCCGCCCGAAGCGAGCGCCTGGAAGGTCAAAATCATGCCTTGCACCGTACCGAGCAAGCCGAGCGAAGGCCCGAGGTTGCCGCAAACCGCAATCCAGTTGAGCCGCTGTTGAATCTTCTCCTGTTCGAGATCGGAAGCCGCGGTAACCGCCTCCTGAATCGCCTCGAAGCCCTCTTCGATGTGCTGGAACGCCGCCATCACGATCGACGACATCGCCGACGGATTCTGCTGGCAGACGTCCATCGCCCTTACGACGTCACCCTCGGCCATCGCCGCCTGTACGCCGTCCAAAAGGCGCTTGGGCATGAGCTTTTCGGGCTTGATGAGAACCGACGAGTCGATCGAGAAGTAAATCGCGAACGCGCCGTCGCCGAAAAGCGCGAGCCACAGGAGCATGCCGACGACGCCCGAGCCGAAGACGATGTCGTAGAATCCGCCGCCGCTCTTTTGCGTAGTGTTGGCCGCGTCGCTCGAAACGACGTTGCCGTTCGCGTCGGTAATTTCCTGACCGAACGAGGTGAGCGCCGCCATCGGCGCGACCGCGGTACCGACGAGAATCGCCGCCGCCATCAATGATTTCCTGATTTTGTTCATCTTGGTTTTCCTTGTAGTGGACGTTTGTGAATTGTGAATCTTACATCGCCTTCGCCTGCGACCGGAGCTTCTCGGCGCGACCCGCCTGACCGCGCTTGTCGAAGCAATCCGCCGCCTTGGCCATCGCCTCGGCGCGTTCGCTCGCGCACTCCGGATCGTTGTACATGAGAACGACCCTCATATACCCGTCGCGCAACGCCTGTTCGAGTCCGTCGCTCGAGCCGTTGGTGTCCGCGACGATCATGTCTCCGCGCATCGTGAACGCCGCCGCCGAGGACTTGCGGTCGCCTTGCGAAATCGCCTTCTTGACGAGCGTATCGAGTTCGGTGCGCTTGCCGAGCTTTAAAAGCGCCTTCCAGTAGGCGGCGGCCATCTCGCCGGAGTAGGCGGCGCTCTTGTCGTCGCCGATTACGCCCTGGCAGACGTCGTACGCCTTCTTCGCGTCGCCGGTCGCGAGATAGGCGAGCGCGAGATAACGCGCCGCCGGCCGATCCCACTTCAGCATGCGATAATCGTCGACGATCTTCTTCAAGGCCCCGATCGCACTCGAGCCCTGCCCCGCCTCGACCTGGGCGATCGCCTTGTCGAGCGCGGCGGGCTTGGCGACGTCGAGCGAAACGACGTCCGCGAGCTTGATTTCGATATCGACCATCGTCGAGCCCTTCTTGAGCGAGACGACGTATTGCTTCGTCCGGCTTTGCCACTTGATCTCGCCGGTGCTGGAATTCGCCTCCGTCGAAATCGTCCCCTGAACCGCCGAGGCCGAAGCCGTGGCGAGCGCGACCAGCGCCAATATCGTGAATTTGCGCATTATGGATTCTCCTTCTTGGGTAGAGCCGCTCCCGGCAGTTCCGCCTTGGCGCGGTTCATGCAGTTGGCGATTTCCGTTCTCGCCTTGCCGTTCGGGAATTGTTCGAGATATTCGCCGCCGAAGCGAAGGACGCGTTCGGCCTGCTCCGCGCCCATCTTGGCGAAGAGCGGTACGATCGTCGCGTAGGCGCGCTCCAGGTTCTCGAGCTCGCCCGCGCTCATCGCGGAAAGCGGACGCTCCTCGCTCGCGCCGTGCGACTGGATGAACGCCTGGAAGGTCGAGGCCGCGCGTCCGCACGTTTCCATCGCCTCTTCCTTGAGATTCATCGCCTCCTCGGCCTTCATCCGATCGACGAGCACGTCTCCGGAAAGCAAATCGATCTTGTCCTGCTCCCACTGTTCGCGCGTCTTCCAGTACTGGCGAACCTTCTTGATCGCGCCGATCGCCGCGCCGAAATACTTGCCGCGCTGAACGGCGTCCTTCTCGGAGCGGCCTTGCGCGCTCGCGACCTCGACGAGCAGGAAGTTCGCGTCGGCAGCGATCATCATCTTCGCCATCTTCTTGTCGCCGAGGAACTTGTCGAGCGCCTCGCGCGCCTCGGCGAGCGAACCTTGCTTGAACGCGCTCTTCGCCTGGCCGAGCCGCGCCCGGGCGACGACCGAAAGCTGATTGGTGCCGGCGAGCTTGATCGCCTTGTCGAAGGCGCGACCGGCGAGTTCCCAGTTGCGCGCGTCGATGAGTGCCTCGCCCGCGTTCTCGTACTGGAGCGCGGAATACGCGCCGTCGGTGCCGAGCATCTCGGCGTAGATCTCCGCGCCTTCCTTCTTCATCCCGATCTCGATCAGGTTCTTCGCGAGCCGCGGCTTGGCGTTCTTCGCCTCATCGGAATCGGGGAAGCGCTTCGAAAGCGCATCCAGCGCGTTCTTCGACTTCTCCACGTCGCCGAGCGCGGTGTAGATCGTGCCGAGCTTGACGTAGCCGAGCTTCGAGTACTTGCCGTCGGGATAGGCCTCGAGATATTCCTCGAAGCTCTTCGCCGCCTGCTTGCGATACATCTCGATCTTGGACTCGGGTCGGTTCATCCGACTCCAGCACTCGCCCGCGAGGAACTTCGCGCCCTCGGCGAGTTCGACGAACTTCTTCGCCTCTTCCTGGGAAAGCGAAACGTCCTTGGCCATTTCCGCCGCCTTGCCCGAGAAGTCGTTGAACTGCTTGACCGCGCGGATAATCTGCGCCGTGCCGCGCTTCTCCGCCGCCTCGACCGCCTCCGCCGTTTCGTTGGTCGAAGCCGCCGCGAGAATGTCGAGGCCGTCGTCCTTGTAGAGCTGGGCGAGCGACATCTGCGCCTGGATGCGGTGGCGCGGGTTGGTCTCGAGTTCGACGTAGCGATTCATCGCCGCAATCGCCTCGGCGCGCTCGCCGAGTTTGTTGTAGCACTCCGAAAGCTGCGAAAAGCTCGTCGCGTAGTAGACCGAATTGGAATAGTATTCGCCGACGAGCTTCCAAAGCGCAATCGCGTCGTCGTAGCGTTTCTCGCGTTGCGCCTCGCCCGCCAGCCCCGCCGCGGCCTGCGCCGCCGTCGCGTGCTTGCGGTAGTTGACGACGAACGCCTTGCGCAACCGGTCGCACCGCGCCATCTCCTGAAGGTCCTTTTCCCGCGCCGCGACTCTTAGAAGCGCATCGCCCGCCGCGAGCATCGTCATCCGCTTCGCGCCCGCAAACCGCTCCGAGAGATACCCCTCGATCGCGTCCGCGTCGTCGCGCAGCTCCTGAAGACGCTCGCCGCCCTTCTTGGCGAGCTTGAACTTCAGAATCTGCTCCAAGTGGGCGTAGATAAGGTTCTCGATTCCGCCGATCGACTCGGGGCACTCGGGATAGCGCGAAAGAACGTCGTACCCTTCCTTGATCGCGCCCTCGAAATCGCCCTCGGAGAAGCGGTCGGACGCGACCTTGAACTGCATCGCGCGAACCTTGGCGATCATCTCGGGCGTGACTTGCGAAGTGATCTTCGCGCCGTAGGTCTTCTCGGCGAACGCCTTGATTTCGTCGGCGAGTTCGCCCGCGCTCGCCGCCCAAGTGGACTCGGGATAGCGCAGAAAGACGTTGAGCGAGTGGTTGTAGGCGCCCTGACCGTTGCGCTTGCCGTTCGCGAGCTTCTCGCCGAACATGAGCGACTTGATCTTCTCGTCGTCCTTCTTCGGCTTTTTGGACTCGGCGAGCGCTTCGTCCCACATAAGCCGCGCCAAGAGATAGCGACACTGCGGCATCGGCGAAAGCCGGAGCATACCCTTGCGCCCGTCGGGATCGATGGCGGCGATCGACTCGTGCAATTCGCCGAGCTGCGGCAGGTAGTCCTCGAGATATCCCATCGCCCGGTCGAGCCGTCCGCGCAAAAGCTCGATGTGCGACTTCATATTGACCGCGCGACCGAAATAGACCGACTGCTCGGGATGCTTCAAAATCTTGTCGACGATCTTCTCCGCCGAATCAAGATAGGGAGCGCGCTTCTTCTGGTCGGCGACCTCGCTCGCGAGCTTGAGCTGAAGCTCGACCGTCTCGCACCCCATCATGCACCACTGCTGCGTTTCCAACTCCGGCTTGAGGTTGAGTAGCCCCTCGTAGACCTTTACCGCGTCGGCGAAACGCTGGTCGCCGCAGAGAATCTGGCCCCAGGCGAAACAGGCGTTGATATAAAATACGCGCAGCTCCTTCTTGGGGCTCGCGAACTTCTTGAAGAACTCGTCGTAGATTTTCTTGCACTCGTCCTTCTTGCCGACGAAATTGTAGCGATTGGCGAATTCGAGCCGCGCCGCCCAATACTTCGTGCCGTTGCGGTCGGGCAAGGCGCCGATCTTCTTCTCGGCCTCCTCGAACTTGTTCAGCGCGAGTAGCGAACGAATCTCGATCGCGAAAAACCTGACGTCCGCCTCCGGCCAGCGCTTCTTCGTCTCCTCGATTACCGGCGCGGCGAGATCGGGATAGCCCGAGTCCACCAACGCCTCCACATAGGCGACTTCACGTTCGAGTTCGGGGTTTTCCTGCGGCTCGTCCGCCGCGGTCTCGGCGAAAACCGAACCCGCCGCGATTAGCGAAAAAACCAGCGCAAGCTCTAATCTCATGATGATGAAATTATACTACAATACCCGCGATGGGTCAAGGTGCGCACTTCGCAAGCGCGCTTTACCTGACGATGATTCTCGGAGCGAGGCGCGCCGGACTACGAAGAGTAAGTGCGCCGTTTTCATCGATCTTCAAGCTGCAACCCTTCGGCAAGTCGATAGGCTCAAAACGCTTCAGGTCATCCTCGGTAAAGGTCTTGCCGGTAATGAGCACGATCGAATTGCCGCGTTCAAGTTCCACGCCGCTCAAATCAATCTTAATCGTACCGGTTTCGGGGAAGATAAAGTCCGCATCATCGCCCAACGTCAACGTTTCGCCCGAAACCGCCTTGATAATCGCACCTTCCGCAAGCGAAATCTTCGCCGTAATAGAGCCCTTCGCAAGCAATGCACCACCAGCTTCAACATTAAGCGGAACTATGCGCGAAGCCGTCCCGCCATAGCTTGCTTGCGAGCTCTCTGGCGGCGTTACGCCGCGTTGCCGATCAACGACAACGAACTCCTTGCCGTCCGTCGAAACCGAAACATCCCAATCCGTCGGCGAGGCATATCCGCCCGAAGGATGATTTACCCAAAGTTTATAGCTCGCAAACATCGGTGAGTTGACAGGTATCGTAACATAAACCTCACCCGCGGACATCTGCGCGGCTGTCGCCTTGATGCGAAATGCCGGATCATCACCCATGCCAAGCAGATAATGCAAATCTGCAAAACTCCAATCAATGAGATTGCCGCTCATTGCGGCGAGATTGTAGTAATCGCCGGACGCGCCTTTAGTAGCCGTCCCGCCCCAATTGATGCGATTGCTGTTCGCGTCAAAGATGCCAGACCCCATCAGCTTAATCCACTCACCGCCCGTTGACTTGTAGAAGGTAAAGCGTACATACCGAATCTTGGAGCTATCGGCGAGCGAAGTCGCACTAAAAGTCGCGCCATTTTGAACGGTGATTCCTGGCACATTTACCGCCCCTACATCAAACTTACCCCGCCCAATCACGATCTTAAGCGTGGATGCGACTACGATATTCGGCAAAGCAGTAATTGTACCTTGATCGCTTACGTATGCAATCGTGCCATCTCCAACCACCTTTGAGTACTCAAGGCTATTTGTCCAACCAGTGCTATCTGCCAAGATTTCCAGCCGTCCGCCCTTCAACTCAACATTTTTATTTTTCAGTATCCACGACTCACTCGTTGGCGAGCTGACGACCTTGGCTCCCTCATGAACAATCAACTTTGGTGCTGTATAGGCCATTCCCTCGCTAAGCACAAACACTCCGCTCGCCAGTTCAATCGTAAATTTATTATTTAGCGAAAAAATGTCATTATCACTCCAAACCTGTTCATTGCCTGGATCAAGCACAATCGTTCCCTCGCCTTCAATCATCCCTTGCCACGGCCGAGTCAAAATCACCATATTCCCACTCGGCACAGTCAAAAGTCCTGTTCCATTACCAACCAATCGTGTAGAGGCACCAGCGATAACATGCGCCGCACCGCAATTCGGCTCGAAGACAACCTCTCCGACATTAAAGGTGCTGAAATCAAGCGTTTGCGCATCAATCGTATGAACACCATCCGACTTAATCGTTAATTTACATCCGCAAAGATTATTCGTATCTGCGGCTTTCAAAGTGTCGCAGACAACGTTCGCATCAAGGGTCACGACGGAATCGGTAATTAAATCGATTATCACATCCGCGTTCTGCTTTAAGACCTGCTCGCTCCACTGCTTTGCAAATGGCTCGTAAATGCGATTGCCTTCTGCGTCCTCGCCATAATAGTGCCAACCTAAGCCATTATTATTCGCATTCCAGCTTTCCGTTCCGTTAAAAGTGCGCGTATACGGGCCTTCCATCCCATCGCCCGCGACAACCGAAAGCGTGTGATTAGCATATCGAAGCGTCGCATACTTATCACTAGGCTCAAATTGATAAAGCGAATTAAAGCTAATCAAATCGCCGGTGATAAATGACTGCCAATTCGCCGAAAGCGTAAGTCCGCTAACATCGACAATAACCGGCGCTTCTCCCCACGCCCATGTCGTAGACTTAGAACACTCAAGTTGCTCATTGGAAATCACCTTTAACTTCGCGCCGTCTTCCGATTTTATCGTGGCATTAACTTCGCCTTCGGCAAGCAATGCGCCTCCATTGTGAATAGTCACTTCAGTTGGCTGTTCACGCTCCATCAAATTAACCCTAATTCCACGCTCAACATCGCTCGTATCGCTAATCCATCCTCCTTGAAACTTTGCGTTATTTCCATAAATATTTCCCTGCGCATTCCGCGAAACGGTCACATAATTTTCTCCGTCCGTGGAAACATCCACTCTAAATGAATTCGGCTGTCGCCAATCGACTCCACTATCACCAGTTTTCCAAATCGCCGTATGCACACCATATGCATCGAAAAGCGGCTTAGGATTCGTGAGCGCAATTTCGATATAAACGCTTTCGCTCTTCATGTCGGCCTCAGTCGCATTCAACATCAAGCTGTAACCATCTTGATAATATGCCTTGCCCGAATGCGAATCGCCATCCCACAACATATCCGCATTACCATTGAGAGTACTTGCCCCCACGACTTTTATCGATGCTACATTGTCCTTAATCACGCTTTGAGCGACACCACTTTCGTCAAGATACGAAAAAGCAATCTCCTCCATCCGTGGACCGACTTGCTCATCGGTCATACGTGCAGGATTCTTGATGGAAAGAATATAAAAGCGGATATACTTGATTTCGTTAAGCGAATAGCCAAGCGAGCTTGCTCCGAACTCCGCGTCCTTATAGATTGCAACTTCCTTCGTATTAACGGCTGGCGTCGACGCTTCGCTCTTAACTTCCGTCTTGCCGCCCATGACTTCTAACTTTCCACCAACCACCATCGGCAAATTAAAGTCCACATCGCCTGCAAGCGACAAATTGCCGACATTTATCTTGCTTCGCTCGGTTGCTGCATTAAGAGTATACTTGGTCATGGGGCTTGAAAAAACCGCAAAGGGAACATCATAAGCACCATTCACCAAAATCGTGCGATTACCATCTAAATCATTGAAAATAGCGCCTGTATTGGGAATAAATACCGAGTCCACCCCGTCATAACTCCAATTCGGCGCACTCGTTGACCACTCGGCTTCATTCGCACCTTTCCAAGTAAGCACCTTGTTGGGATCGTAAAATGTACCATTCTCCCCAACCCGTCCACCTTCAATCGGATTTTCCAACGAGCCATTATAGAACAACGCCCCATTGTTTATCAATTGCGCACCCAAAAGCGGGGTAATTTGATAAGTGCCCGAAGTACTTTCAGGGAGAATCACCTTTGCACCCTCTTCAAGCGTCAACTTCGTTACTTCCGCAAGCGGAAGCTTGGTAAGTTGAATCGTTGAGCCCGCTTTGACTACAACCTCGCCACTAACCGACTTTGCCTCTTTCGCAATAAGCGTACCATTGCCTTGAATGACGAGCTTGCCATTGTTGCGACTGATAAGATCACAAAGAATCGTCAACGTCGCTCCATTCGCCAAATTGGCGATTACAGTGCCATTCAGAACAAACTTTCCATTATGCTCATTTGAGAATCGCGAATCCCCCTTAACCTCAATCGTAAGTTCCGAGTTCCCATCTCGCCCCAAGGCAAACGCATCCGTCCAATCCACACAGAGATTGCCATTATCAAGCGTGAAGGGTAATTCAATCGTCTCGAAGGTCTCCGCGTATGGCCGCCCGTAATTCGGGTTCGCACCAAAGGTAAGGGTGCTATCTTTAATCGTACCAAAAGTTTCCACCGTTGCGCCTTCAAAAGCATTAAAGGTTTCAATACGAAGATCGTGCCCTTCTATCGCGAACGGCAAGAATCGCGCGAGCACTCCCGCCGCATTGCCACGAAGGATGTTCCCCGTCATCCGTCCTTGACTTGCACTAGTATCGAAAACTATGTGATCAAATTGAAGCCAGTCTTCATCGTTCGGCGTGTCGTCGTTTGCGACTGCCTTGCCACGTCTAAAGTCAAGCAGTTGATTCGATCCTGCAATTGTAACGGTATCGACGTTCTTCATCTTGGCGATATAGAACTTCTTGTCCCCAGCTAAGATCACATTGCCTTTTTCTTCGGTGAACTCAAGCCCACGCCAATAGCCAACGCCGCCTTCAAGTTCAGCCTTGAAAATACCCGCATTAAGACAGATATTGGTCGAAACCCGCATCACGCCTTCGCCATTCGAGCTCGTAAGCGCGAAAGTCGCATCGTTGGGTTGATGTATATCAAGCCGCATCGCGGCAGCGCGATTGCCAACATCAAAAGTGAAATCTCCTTCTGTCGTAATTGAAACATTGTCGGGAAGATAATAATCCCAAGCGTGCGTTCCTGTTTTTTCGCCTTCCCAAGTCTTGTTTTCAAAATGCTGAGGATTCGGAAGCGGATCGCCATATGCCATCAAGCACGCCCACACCCAACGTCCAGTGCCCCAATTAAGCCGCCCGCTATAGCGCTGTTGCGCCGCAAGATAAGCATCGCCAGCACCAAGGCGATCGCGGAAATATGCCTCCATATAGTGAATGGCAATCGATGTCGAAAGCCCGTCGGAATTAGGTAACGTAAGAATAATATTTCCGCCCCACCCATTACGCGAATTGCCCATGCAGAATGCCGCACCGCCATCCGGATTCTCAATCAAGGAATCGCAATGGCTATTGTGATTATAGCCAGACTCGTTGCCTTTGCCTTGACCAGTCCAATCTGGATAGCCCGTAAGACACGGAAAAATCGCCGCATGAACCTTCACAAGTCCCGTCATTTTCTGCGAAGTCTCGTTATACCACGTCCGTGCCGTACTGCCTCCCTGACTGCCGTGCGAAGCCAAAAGCGCAAATTCCCAATCTTCACTATTCATCCGTTCAATCGCATCCGGCCGACCATCGCTCGTCAACGGCCAGTTTGTATTGGTAATTTCCTCATTGCAAACGGTCGGCGTGTACTTGACAATATAGTCGCGCATAAACTGCTCGATTGCATGCTCGCAGTCTGGCCAAGTTGTCTGGTGTCTTGGATCAAAAAGGTTGTAGGAGCCAGTGTAAAACGAAAGTTCATCCCGAATTGTTCGATTATCAGCAACCTCGACCATCCCGCCAAATTTCTCCGCCGCGCCCGTATAGCGCCCACGTCCCGCAAAGTTTTCTGATTCCGCCTTGCGAACCTTGGCAAGATAACGTTCAACCTCCTTACGATAAGTCCAATTCGCCTGATCATCGCGCCAAGAAAGCCCACACTTAATCGGAATGCGCGTAACGACCACATCGGGCATTACATCAATGCCATTATGCCCATCGCCATACCTAGTCGGCTCGTTACAGTAAAGACCATCGCCATTCTCCATGTAGGTAGCGTTCGACCCCGCATCCCACGGATACTTCGTCCCCTCGGGAATATCACAACACGCATAAAAGAGATCCGAGGGAATCGGCGACATATCGGAAGCATACGAACTGTCACTTCGCGGAATCGTATATATGCCTGGCAAAGAATTGTCAGGCCCGGCAACATACTGCGCTTCAGGAGTTGTAATCGTAATTTGCTTGCGCTCGTTTGTCACTACACCATTCTTCGGACATCCATGCGCATCGTACCAAGAACCCGCGAGAACGAAGTAGTGCGTACCCTTCTTCGCCTCCTGACGAATATAGGCGTGGAGTCGCTCTGCATCATTACGCGCGTAATAACCCTTGTTTGGATCATCAGTATTAATGGGGAAAGCATTCAAGATGTCATTAAAGTTCTTACAAAGAAACTTAAGCTCGGGATGGTCCGTCTTGCGCTCTTCGACATATTCGCTCCAAACCGAATAGTACGTGTTCGGCGCGATAAGGATGTAATCCGGCTGATCCGAACCCGGCTGTTTCTTATACTCCTCTGGAGTAATATCCTCCCGCGTCAACGCCATCGTCTGCTCAGGCACGAGAAAACGCGCCTTAACCGTGAACGAAGTCGCCGCCTCGATGGTGCCCGCCGTGTGGCGGAAAGGAATTACGCGAACTGGAAGAAGCGCTTGTCCTGCCGCCATCTGAACTCCGAAGTCCTCGATCTGCGCCATCGGCCAAGTCGCAGCATACTGAGCGACATTCGGCTCGACGAACGGCGGCTTGGGCATTGGGTGGGGATAAGGCGGCTGAATCGGCAAAAGCGAGACCTCGCTCGCAATCGTCTTCCACGTTGCCTCGTAAGTGACATCGAGGAGCTTGCCGTTTTTCGGCGCTTTCAGCTGAACCGATGTTTCGGGCAGCATCGGCGCGCCGGCTGGCTCGTACGGGAAAGATAGGCCCTCTACGTCGCCAATTGCCACATATCCCGCCGTCCCGCTCGGAACGATCTTCGCCGTGGAATAATCCGCCGGCAAGGTGTAGGTAACGGTTTCGATACCGCCAAACGCCCAACTTGCAATAAGCGCAAGCGCAACGACTAATTGCTTTTTCATACCTCGACCTCCATTTGTTTTCGTTCTTATTATACCATTATCCGCATCAAATTGCACCTCTCGCGGAGGCGGAATTAAGGGATACGGCGATCTTGTCCGCACGAATCTTCACCATCTCGAGAACGGGGAGGCAATCATCAGGCAATGCCAACTCGTCCCTCGACACACTTCCGATCTCTGCGCAAAGTCCCCTCAGCCGGCGCAGAAGCTGGGCAAAACCAAGATTCAGTTCAAGCGCCAACTTCTTCCAATGACCGAAGCAAAGCGAATCGACGGAATCACATCCCCCGATCTTCATCGCAGGCGTCTTCGCCAATGCCGGCCAGAAGACCGTCGAGACGAGATCGTATCCTGGCGCAAGACGTCGCTCTGCACCGCAATAGAGCATCGAATAGTTCTTGCCGTGCGCGTCGGCGTTTCCGATGATGGCATTGAACATCAGGAGATCAATGAAATCCATCACGTCACGCGCCGGAGACGTCGACCAGCCCGAGCGCAGAAGACGGACGACCTCGCGGACAACCGGGCCGCCCTCCATCTGGTACTTCTGTTCCGGCGATCGTCCGAGCGCCTGACAGAAGTCCTCCTGATGCACACGAAGCACCTCCCCCGTCTTTTCGTTGATGTCGCGATCGTAGCGACGCACGAGAACACAGGGATGGCGACCGATTGTCATCAGCTCGGTCTTCGCAACGGACAGACCAAGATGCCGCGCCAAAGTCATGCAACAATGCTCGTTCGCCGCGATTCCCTTGAACCACTCCGACAGTTCCGGCTTGAGGATGTGCGTGCTGGGCGCATTGCCGACCGGCAAGCCGATGCGACCCTCGCGGACGACGACGGGCAACTTGCTCTGCGCCCCCGCCAGCGAAAGGCGGACCCCCTCCTCTCCGACCAGCATCGGGCGAAGCGGCAGCATTTCGATGACTTTTGAAAGATCGTCGTCCGACATCGGCTTGAATGTAGCAACAGAAGACGGCGGACGGCTCCCCTGCGGAAGAATCGTCAGCGCCCCCGCGCACTCGCCACCCAACGCCTCAAGAAACGCAAAGTCATTCGTCTCGGCTATGCCGAGGTAAGAGGCGATTCGCGTCCTCTGCGACTCTTCTGGAAGAAGTCCCGAGAAAAATGGTCTCACCTGTGGTGCGCTATATGGTTCCGCCCGAAGAGGAAGCGAATGCGAAATCGGCTGACATCCGGCTTGCGCAAGGTAGGCGGCATCATAGACAAACTGTTCGGATCCGCTTTGGAACTTTTCATACGAGCCGACCTTCGCCTGTCCCCAAAAGACATCAAGCGACTTGACGATTTCGTCCTGCATATCGCGCTCTCTTACAAGGCCCCGGCATCAACGGCGGAAAGCCGAATGCCAAGCGCCTCCAATACTTGAATTACTTTACCGATCTGACAAGTTGCCTTTCCCGCCTCCAAGTCAACAATGAAGCGAAGCCCTGTGCCTGCCACCATCGCTAAGGACGGTTGGGTCAATCCCTGACGCTTTCGCGATTCTCGCACCATTGCTCCGATTTCTTCTATTGTCATTAGATATTGCCCCCAAAAGCTTTACCGAGCGGTATATTATCAAATCTCAGATAAAAATGCAATGGCGTAATTTACCGAACAGGAAATCCGGCGGGGACTGTCCCCAGATATTCTTTCGCCATCACCGCGCCCAAAACTACCATCATCATCTTTTTCATCTTCTCTCTCCTTGCAAAGAACCAATGATATTATATCATTCAAACCATCACGGCCGCAACGCCGAAAGCGGACAGACGATCACGCCGTCCTTACGCGTATAAGCATAGTTGCCGACTGCCGTCAGTACCATCCTGAACGCGGGCATCCGCATTTTCCGGTCATCCACGATTGCTGCCAGCGAATGTAGGGTCGAAGCACCCTTCTCGATCAGCTCCTCGCCTCCAAGCTTGATTTCAATCAGCCCGAACGTCCCATTGCGCAAATGCACGATGGCATCGCATTCAAGTCCGTTCGCATCCAGATAGTGAGAAACCTTTCCACCAATCGCGTCCGCATAGCAACGGAGATCACGAACCGCCATCGTT
>JAZRWB010000041.1:0-51198 GCA_045599445.1 Kiritimatiellia bacterium
CGAAATCATGCATACCCGCAAGGGTATCGGGGGTTCGAATCCCTCTCTCTCCGCCAAGGATAACGTTTAATATTCTGCGGGCGTAATTCAATGGCAGAATAGGAGCTTCCCAAGCTTCTTACGTGGGTTCGATTCCCATCGCCCGCTCCAGATTTTGCTTAAGAAGCTTACAGTCAGGAATCTTGCGGTTATCGAGGAGGCGGAAGCGGAATTCTCGTCCTCGCTTACCGTAATCACCGGTGAAACCGGCGCGGGTAAATCGGTACTTACGGGTGCGATCGAGCTTGCGCTTGGAGCCAAGGCCGACGGGTTGATGGTGCGCGACGGCGCGAGCGAGGCGGAGGTCGAGGCGGAGTTCGAGGACGTCGTCGTCAGACGTACGATTACCGCTTCCGGGCGGTCGCGCGCGTGGATAAACGACGAGAGCGTCGCCGTCGCGGAACTTCGCGCGCTCGGCGCGCGGCTCGTCGATTTGCACGGACCGCGGGCGAATCAGGAGCTTTTGGACGAAGCTTACCAGCGTCGCACGCTCGACGAATACGGAGCGATCAAGTCGCTTGCGGCGTATCGCGAGAAGTGGACGGAGTGGAAGAAACTCGCGGACGCCATCGCGGAGCTTTCGGGCGCGGGCGACGTCGCGGGCGAAATCGACATGTTGTCTTTTCAGACGAACGAACTCGAATCGGCCGCCTTGTCGGAAGACGACGAGACGCTCGGCGAGCGCCACGCGGCGGCGGCGCATAGGGCCGAGATCGCCGAAGCGGCGAACGAGATCACCGAGGTGTTGGGCGGCGACAGGGGGGTCGCCGAGACGCTGTCGCGCCTTCAATGTCGCATCGCCTCGATTACGAGACACTTGCCGCTCGCCGCGGAATGGGCTCAAGCGGCGGAGGAGCTGACCGTCGGCGCGCAGGCGCTTTCGCGCAAGGTGGAGGAAACGGCGCGGACGATGACGCGAGGCGAGGAGGATTTGGACGAACTCGACAAGCGTCTTACGCTCGTCCAGCGGCTGAAGCGTAAATACGCGAAGACCGACATCAAGGGGCTTTTGGAGCTCCTTGCCGCCAAGCGCGCGCGGCTCGACGAGCTTATGAATCGCGATGCGCGAATCGAGGAGCTGACCGCGCTCAAGGCCAAGGCGGAAAGCGCGCTTTATGTCGAGGGCGAGAAGCTTTCGCGCGAACGCGAGGCGGCGGCGAAGAAGCTCGGAAAGGCGATTACCGGAGAATTGCACGATCTTGGATTTGTAAAAGCGAAGCTGACGGTGGATTTAAAGCGCGTCGAACCGACGGCGGAGGGCATGGACGAAGTCGTCTATATGTTCGAGCCGAATCCCGGCGAGGCGGCGCGTCCGCTCGCCGATATCGCCTCTTCGGGCGAGATCGCGCGAGTGATGCTGGCGATCAAGTCCACGGTCGCTTGCGGTTCGGGGACGCTCGTATTCGACGAAATCGACGCCAATATCGGCGGCGAAATCGGCGCCGTCGTTGGCGAGAAGCTTCGGAAGGTCGCCGCCGCGCGGCAAGTCGTCGCCATTACCCATCTGCCCCAAAGCGCGGTTTTCGGCGAGAAGCATCTCGTCGTTTCGAAGTCGGTTACCGGCGGTCGGACGAAGTCGACGATCGCCGAGGTGCGCGGCGAAGCGCGGATTTTGGAAATCGAAAGAATGCTCGGAGGGGAGAACCTCACCAGCGTAAGTCGAAAACATGCGGAGGAATTGCTTGGACTATCCCGTTGAATTCACCGTCGACGCATTCGGGTCGTCGCCGGCACTTGCAGACATCATTCATTCTTTGGGCGAGGGAAAACCGCCGCGCGTCTTGATCGTAGCGGACATGAACGTCGTCGAACATACCGAGGGCTTGGGCACGAAAATCGGGCGCTACGTCAAGGAGCACGGACTGGTTCTCGCGGCGAGTCCGGTGGTGATTTCCGGTGGCGAGAAGATCAAGGCCGACAACTTGCAAAGCGCGATCAAGATTGTGGCCGCGGCGATGTCCGCGGGTATCGGGCGCGAAGATTGCATTCTCGCGCTCGGCGGCGGCACGCTTCTCGACATCGCGGGCTACGCCGCGAGCCAGCTCATGGGCGGAATTCGGCTTGTGAGAGTGCCGACGACGCCTTCGTCGATAACCGGCGGGGCGTTCGCCACTTACGCCGCGGTCGACTCGCTGCGCGTCAAGGACGCTTTGAGGGTAACGTCGACTCCGGCGGCGGTGCTGATCGATCCCTCGTTCGCGCGCACCGTGCTCGATGGCGTCTGGTACGGCGGAATCAGCGAGGCGGTTCGCTACGCGGCGGCGAACGACAAGACGCTTTTGAAGCTGATCGGTTCGCTCGCCAAGGAATATCGCTCGCGCGATTTGGACGCGTTTGAGAAGATCGCCAAGGCGACGGCCGCTTCGCGCGAAAAGGGACGCTACTCCGAGCCAGGCGAATGGCTCTCCGGTCGGTTGGAGACGATGAGCGGCTATAAATTGCCGCGGGGCTACGCACTCGGCATCGCCACCGAAGTCGAAAGCCGATACGCCTTGGAGCGCGGATGGATCGGCGAAAAGGACGTGGAGACGATACACCGAGTGCTCAAAGACACGGGTGCGCTCGACGGACTGCGGTTTTCGGGCTATTTGCTGGGACAGCCGCGCGAACTCATTGACGGACTTAAAGTTTGGAAGCAGTTTGCGGTCGGTCAGACGCGAGACGTCTTTCACGGGCTCGGAAAATGCGAGACGGAGACGGAGGCGGACGTCGCGGCCTACGAGAAGGCGATTGCGAGTCTCAAGCCTATTCACAAAGAGGGCTGATTTTGCTAAAATAGTCCCAACTATGAAGACGTTATTGGCACTTTTCGCGCTTTTCGGTTCCGTGGCCTTCGCCGCCGAGGTCGGCGAGGTCGAGGTAAAGGCTCTCGACGATTTCGGCGGCGACGCCGGAGCGGTCTTGCGGCGTTGCCAAACCAAGGTCGGCGACGAGTACAATCCGACGGTGCTCACCCGCGACGCCAACGAGCTCAAGGCCTCGGGAGAATTCGAGGACATTTCCGTGAAGGCGAGCGAAGACGGATCCGGTAAGGTGAAGATATGCTTCGAGGTTCGTCGGAAAATCCGTTTCACGGCGCCGCTCGTCGTTAACGGAAACTCCTATTACGGCCAGTCGCGAATCGCGAAGGAGGCGGATTTCAAGGACGGATATCTTTACGGAGAGGCGGAAATCGCCGAGCGCGCGGCGAAGGTCGCGATGATCTATCGCAAGAAGCACTTTCCGGACATCAAGGTCACGCCCAAAATTTCGATTACTTCCGGCAACAACGCGACCATCGCCTTCGATATCGAAGAGGGAGCTTGCCGCGAATACGACTCTTTCGTGTTCGAGGGCGCCAAGCATGCGATTGACGTCGGAGTCTTGCGGCGTAATACGCCGTTTCTCGGGCTTGAAGAGGACGAGTTCGACGAGGCGGAGCTGAGAGAGGCGATCGGAGATCTTCCGTGGTGGAATCCGATGGGGTGGTTCGGCGACGATCCGGTAACCGCGGATCAGCTCGCCCAGTGCTGCGACAAGCTCGTCGAGGTGTACCGCAACCACGGTTATTTGGACGCGAAGGTGGAAGGGCCGCGGATGGTCGACGCCGGCGATGGCGACGTCAACGTCGTCTTTCGGGTCTTAGAAGGCGTTCAATACCGCGTCGGTTCGACGAAGGTAAGCGGGGTGAAGAGCTATTCCGCCGACATCGTCGAGGCGCGGAGCATGTTGCCGCCGGCGGGCGTAATCGCCGCGAAGAAGTCGCTCGACGAGGCGGCCGAGCGAGTCAAGGTCGTGGTCGGCTCCGGCGATCTCGGACTCGCGGACACTTACGTGGATGTGAAGTGCATTCCCTCGGAAATCGACAACGCCATCGTGAACGTCGTCTTTCAGGTAACCGAGGGCGTTCCGGTCGCGATTAACGAGGTGAAGATTCGCGGTAACGATTACACCAAGGACGAGGTCATTCGCCGCGAGATCGCGCTCGGACCCGGCGATCGGATGTTGGAGGATCGCGCGGAGCGTTCGCAAAAGCACTTGGAGAATCTGGACTACTTCTCGCGCGTGCGCTATTATTTCGAACGCACCGATCTCGGCAAGGACGCGAGCGGCGCGGAGTATCGCAACCTCGTCTACGAGGTGGAGGAGAAGAACACGGGTTCGTTTATGGTCGGCGTCGGCGCGAGCTCGGTGGATTCCGTTTACATTCAGGCCGAACTCAACCAGTACAATTTCGACTTGTTCGCGCCATCCAAGCTTTTCCGCGGCGCCGGGCAGCGCGGTCGCGCCTACGTCGCGTGGGGCCCGCGCTACCAGAGCGCGGAACTCGGATTCGTCGAGCCGTATTTCTTCAGCCGTATGTTGGAACTTTCGGTCGACGTCTATCGTCGGATGCGTTGGTACGACGAGTACGATTTGATTCGCACCGGCGCGATGGCCTCGCTTTCCTATCCGGTCAAGTTCTGGCCCACTTGGGAGGCGTTCGGTCGTCTGGGAATCGGAATTTCCGGAGAGTACATCGAATTCGACGAGGTCGATCGGGCGACATACTTCCTCGGCGACGGTCGCAGGGTCTCGTTCCTCGACGAGGAGCGCAAGTACGGAGACGCGTTCGAGCCGGTGATTCACCTGTTTTGGACGCGCGACCAGCGCAACAACTTCAGAATTCCGACCAGCGGTTATCGGACGCGGCTTTTCGTCGATGTCGCGCCCGCCGGTGACAACGAGTATTGGCGGCTCGGCGTCAACCATCGCCACTACTTCAACACCTGGAAGCGTTTCGGCCACGTCTTTATGGTCGGACTTCGGGCGGAGACGATCGCGGCGATGGACGGCGGAGACGAAGTGCCGATTTACAACCGCATGTTCCTCGGCGGCCCGCGTTCGATTCGCGGCATCGAGTATCGCAATGTCGCGCCGATGGCGGAGCGCGGTCGTCGCGGCTCCGGCGATTACAGTCCGTGGGGCGGGCAGACGCTTTTCTGCATGAACTTCGAGTACACGGTTCCGATTGTGCAGCTTTTGCGTTTGGCGGTGTTCAGCGATTTGGGTTCGGTCGGGGAGGACGAGTTCGATCTCGACTTCTCAAACACCTTCGCCTGGACTGCCGGCGTGGGCGTACGTCTCGACTTGCCGATGTTCCCGATTCGGCTCGATTTCGCGGCGCCCATCGAAAAACCCGACCACGCCGAGAAGGAGGTCTTCTCGTTCACGGTCGGTTACGATTTCTAATCGGCTGACTGCCGGATGTCAAGGAGGCGAACATGAAAAGCAGAATTGTGGTTTTCGCGGTTATGGCAATGTCGTCGGCGATGGCGTTCGGCGAAGTGAAAATCGGCATCGCCGATATGGCGGTGTTGATGCGCAACCATCGCGATTACGAGCGCAACGAGAAGTTGCTGGAGTCCACCGACAAGGACTACAAGCGCACGCTCGAGGAGATCGAAAAGGAAGGCGAGAAGCTGCAGGACGAGGGCAGGCGTTACTCCGAGCAGCTTCGCAACCCGATGCTCAACGACAAGTCCAAGGCCGACGCCGAAAAGAGTCTCATGCAGCTTCAGGAAAAGTTGACCGAGGTCGGTCAGCGCTATCGCGCCAAGGCGATGAGCTGCCAGCGCGAGCTCGCCGATCTTCGCGCGCGGCTGGTGAAGGCCACCGCCGACGAGCTCAAGAAGACGATTGACGCGTACGCCGAGGACAACGATTACGATTTGATAATCGATTCGGCCGCCGCGCTTCACGCGAGTTCGGCGATCGACGTCACCGACGGGCTATTGGAGAAGATGGGCGTCGATCCCAAGGAAGCGAAAGGCAAGACCGATGAAGGCAAGTGAGCTTGCGAAGATCCTCGGCGGGACGCTGGAGGGCGCGGACGTCGACATCGTCGCCTGCGGCGGGCTGGAGGAAGCGCGCGCGGGCGATTTGAGTTTTTGCAAGGACGTGAAGCACGTCGGGCTGGTCGAGTCCACCAAGGCGAGCGCGGTGTTGCTGCCGCCGGAGTGGGACAAGGGAGCGCCCTGTTCGATCATTCGCGTCGCCGACCCGAACCACGCCTGCATGGCGGCGGCGAAAATCTTCGCGCCGCCGGAGCCGGTTCGCAAGAGCGGCGTGCATCCGACGGCGATTGTCGACGAGTCGGTCGAGCTCGGAGAGGGCGTGCACATCGGCGCCTACACGATAATCGAGAAAGGCGCGAAGATCGGCAAGGACGCGATCATCGAGGCGCAGGTCTTCGTCGGCGAGGGTTGTCAGATCGGCGAGCGCACGCACATCTATCCGCAAGTCACCCTGCGCGAGGGAACGATCGTCGGCGCGGATTGCATCTTTCATTGCGGCGTTCGGTTGGGCGGCGACGGCTACGGCTTCAACAACGGTCGGCGCGAGGACGGCTCGGTGTTCATCGAGAAGATTCCCCAGCTCGGCATCGTGGAGATCGGCGACGGCGTGGAAATCGGCTCCAACACGACGATCGACCGCGCGCGGATCGGTCGCACCTACATCGGGCCGATGACCAAGATCGACAATCTGGTGCAAATCGGCCACAACGTGAAGGTGAAGGGCTACTCCGGCTTGATCGCGCAATCTGGCGTCGCCGGCTCGACGGAAATTGGCTACGGGTGCCTCATTTGGGCGCAAGCGGGAATCTCGGGCCACATCAAGATCGCCGACGGAGTGCAAGTCGGCCCGCAGGCGGGAGTCCCGCAGACGCTGGACGGATCGGTCAAATACGTCATCGGCACTCCCGCTACCTCGCTCAAGGATTTCGCGGCGATTTCGCTCACACCCAAAATGCTGATGAAACTGAAGAGCGAAGTCAAGGCGCTCAAGGCGGAATTGGAGAAAAGGGCATGAACGCATTCGATCTTGTGGTGGTGACGGCGGCGAACTCGGCCCAGGCGCGCGGATACGAGGCGCAACTCAAGGGTCGCAAGGGCTTTGTCGTCGTTCCCGATCCGGGAGATCGGCGCGTCGGCAGCTTGGGCGCGACGGTGAATGTTTTGCGGCTCATCGAAAGCTCGAAGGCCAAGCGCGTTCTTATCTGTCATTCCGGCGGCGACGCCAAGCGTACCGTCGGTTACGCCGCGCTCGGTAAGGCGTTCGTGCCGATGAAGGACGGTCGGCCGCTAATCGACCACATTATCGACGAAATGGCGAAGTTGCCGCGCAAAAACGGCGTAGTCGTCTGCTGTGGCGACGTGATTCCCTATCTCGATTACGCAAAGGTGCGTTTCGCCGCGAACGGAGTTACGGGCGTCGCGTATCCCGACGGGCCGTGGCAGGCGCGGCGGCACGGCGTTTACATCGCGAAGCGCGGAGCATCCTCGCCAATCGCCGTCGAGAAATTTCTGCAGAAGCCGGAGGTTTCGCGCGGCAAGTTCCTCATCGACACCGGAATTATGTTCTTCGATTGGACGACGGCGGCGAAGATGCGCAAGCTGCCGATCGCGGGCGACATCTACGAAGAGTTTCCGAAGCTGCTTTTGGACGGTTTCGCGAGCTTCGCGGTTTCCGTCGTGCCGAGCTGCCGCTTCTTCCACATTGGAAGCAATCGCGAGCTTTTGAAGCTTTTGGGCGAAAACGGAAAGGTCGTGGACGGCGTCGAGGGCAACGAGCTTTCTCTCGCCGGCGACAACATCGTTACCAACGTGCCCGCGGAATACGGCAAGATCCGTCTCGCGAAGGGCGAGTGCCTTACCGCGCTTCCGCTCGGCAAGGACAAGTGGTTCTACCTTAAATACAAACTCGACGACAATTTCAAGAGCGACGGCAAGTGGGAGAAGTACGCGCTGGGCGCGAAGATGCGCAAGGTCGATCACGACCGACTCGTCGCGTTGCGCGGCGCGGCCGTCGTCGAAAAGCCGCTGCGAATCGACCTCGCCGGCGGGTGGAGCGACACGCCGCCGATCTGCAACGAAATGGGCGGCAAGGTGCTGAACGCGGCGGTGGCCTTGAGGGGCAAGCGGCCGGTGAAAGTCGTAGTCAAGCGCATTTCCGCGCCCGAGGTAAGGGTGGAGAGCGTGGATCTCGGCAAGCGCGGAGTTTTGACGTCGATGAAGGAGATTCGCGCCGCCAAGGATCCGCATGACTGGTGCGCGCTCGTCAAAAGCGCGCTTACGGTCAGCGGTTACGATTTGCGCGAGGGCGGGCTCGACATTCGCATTTCCGCCGACGTTCCGAAGGGCAGCGGCATGGGCACGAGTTCGATTCTCGGCGCGGCGCTTTTGGAGGCGCTCGTCAAGATTCTGCGTCCGCAAAAGGTCGATGGCGAGCTTTGGCGAGAGATTTCCGAACTTACGCTTCGTCTGGAGAAGGAAATGCGCACCGGCGGCGGCTGGCAGGATCAGCTCGGTGCGCTCATTCCCGGCGTGAAGATCGTCGAGTCCAAGCCGGGAACGGAGCAGCGGATCAAGGTGCGCCGGATTCCCGAGGCGGCGAAAGCGCGTCTCGCCGCGTTTTTGAAGGAACGCGGGCTACTCTACTTTACCGGTCAGAAGCGCATGGCGCGCAACGTTCTTCGCGGCGTCATCGGATTTTACCGCGATAATCCCGACGGTATCGCCAAGGCGATCGTCAGACGACTTAAGGAGGACGCCGAGAAGGGCTACAAGGCGATTTTGCATGGCGACGTCGACGGGTTGTGCGCGGCGATTAACGGCTACTGGCTTTCCAAGAAGGCGCTCGACCCCGGCAGCACCAATCCGCTCGTCGAGTCGATCATCGCGCGCATGGCGCCGTGGACGCAGGCGGTGGAGCTGTGCGGCGCGGGCGGCGGCGGTTTCATGTTCGTAATCGCGCGCTCGAAGGCGGCGAAGGCGAAGATCGTTTCGGCGTTCGAGGGCAAGCGCAAGTTCCGCGCCGGAGACTTCTACGATTTCGACATCGTTTGAGGAGGATAATCATGAAGGCAGAGCTTATAGTGGCGCTCGACGTCAACAACCGCGAGGAAGCGGTCGCGAAAGTGAAATCGATCGGCGATTCGGTCGGTTTTTATAAAATCGGTTTGGAACTTTTCTCGGCCGAAGGGCCCGATGTCGTGAAGGTGGTCAGGGATCTCGGCAAGAAGGTCTTTCTCGACCTCAAACTCCACGACATCCCGCGTACCGTGGAGCGCGCGGTCAAGTCTGGCGCGAAGCTCGGCGTCGATTTGATGACGATTCACTCGGTCGGCGGCAAGGCGATGATCAAGGCGGCGGCGGACGCGGCGGCGGAATTCGGCGCGAACGGCCCGAAGATCCTCGCGGTCACCGTTCTCACCTCGCTTGACCAGAACGACCTCGCCGATGTCGGCATCGTCGGGCGGACGCCCGCCGAGCAAGTCGCGGCGATGGCGAAGTTCGCGACCGAAAACGGCGCGCACGGACTCGTTTGCTCGCCGAAGGAAGTGGGGGCGCCTTCGCGTTCGCTCAAGGCGGGTACGCTTTTCATCACCCCTGGCGTTCGTCCCGCGGGTTCCGCGGTCGGCGACCAGAAGCGCGTCGCGACGCCGGCGGAGGCGGTTAGGGACGGCGCGACCCATCTCGTCGTTGGGCGACCGATTCTCGCCGCAGAGGATCCGATTGCGGCGGCGAAGGCGATCTTGGCCGAGATTGGTTAAATGTCGATTGCGGCGCGATTCTATTCCCTCGCGCTCGTCGCGACGGCGGCGCTCGCCGATGGCGAGGTCTGGAATAACGGCGTTGACGCCTACGAAAAGGGCGACGTCACCAACGCGCTGCGCATTCTAAGGCCGCTTCTGACTTCCAAGAGCCACGCCGCACGGGCGTCGGCGATCGTCGCCAAGCTGGAGAAGGAGGCGGGTGAATTCGAATCGGCGGCGGCGTCCGCCCAAATCGCCCTGCGCGCCGATCCCGGCGACGAGGTGGCGATTCGGAATTTCACGCGGGCAATCGACGGGGTGAAGGAGAAGCGCGAAAGCGCACACATCGATTCCGTTCTCAAATCGGCGCGCGGCGGCGACGCGGGAGCGATGCTGGAGCGGCAAACGACCGAGGCGCGAGACATTATGGAAGAGGCCGGATATTACCGCACCAATCTCGCGGAGATGGCGGTCAAGCGCTCGGACGCGCTTTCCGCGCGGGCGTCGGCGCTCGCGGATGCGTGGATTCCGCTACGCGAAGCGATTGTAAACTCCGTCACCAACGAGGAACAGGCCTCGACCATCCTCCTGCAACTTGATCGGGCGAAGGAAAAGACCCTGAAAGCGGAGAAGGAACTCGCCGATATGGACGGCGAGGCGTATGCGACGATGAGCGAGGTCGAGCACGACTTCAACCGTTTCCTCAAGTTGGTGGCCCTGCCGCCACAGGCGATGGCGCTCGACGAGATCGCGCAATCCAACGCCTGGCAGGACGCGGAGACGTTCAATGGTCGCGCGTGGCAGCCGGAGGCGCTCGAATTTACGCGGAGTTTTCGCGCCAAGTTTCCCGCGTGGGCGAGGGCGTACGAAGTCGAGGCGCAGGCGGACACCAATCGCGCGCCGTTTACCGCCGAAAGCCAGGCGAAGATTTCCGCGCTCGCGACCGAGCTCGAGAAATTGCAGCTCGCGTGTTGCGAGAAGGAAGTGCCGGCGAATCAGGAACGGGCGCTCGGCATAATTTCGGAGATTCGCGAGCTTCTGCCGAAGGACAAGGGCGGCGGACAGGGCGGCGCGAGCGGGAAATCCGAGACGAACGCCGAGCCGCAGGAGCAAAAGGGCGAATCCAAGAACGACAAGGGAGAGTCTCAAGCGCAGGAAGGTGCGGATGAGTCGAACGAGTCCGAAAACGAAGAGGAGAAGGAAAACGACGAGGAAAAGAACTCCGAAGCGGCGTCGGAAAACGAAGGCGAACGCGAAGACGGCGACGTGGAGTCGACGCTGAAAAAGGCGCAGGAGCGTAATGACGAACACGAAGCGGACAAGAGATTGCGAATGCGCAAGGCGCCGCTTCCGCCGAACGAAAGGGATTGGTAATGAAGGTTGTCGTGGCATGCGGAGGCACGGGCGGTCACGCCTTTCCGGGATTGGCGGTCGCCGAGGAGTTGCGCAAGCGCGGGTGCGAAGTCGTCGTCTGGGATTCCGGGCGCGATATCGAGTCGAGCGTAATGAAGCGGTGGACGGGCGCGGTGTTTTCCACTGGCGCCAAACAGCTCGCCATCAAGAACTTGCTCGCGATCTGGCGATCGTTCGTCCGTTGCCGGAAGGAGCTTAAGCGATCGCGTCCCGACGTGATGCTCGCGATGGGCAGCTATTCCAGTCTGCCGCCGGTTTTGGCGGCGCGCAGTTGCGGGGTGGCGGTGGCGCTCCACGAGGCGAACACCGTTCCGGGGAAGGCGGTGGAGTTTCTTTCGCGTTTCGCGGACAAGGTCGCGATCAGCTTTGCGAAAACCGCCGAATACCTGCCGAATGCGAAAACCGAACTCACCGGACTGCCGGTCAGATCGGATATCGCGAGCGGTGTGCGCTTTCCGTTCATTCCCGCCGATTCCTTCACGATTTTCGTAACCGGCGGTTCGCAAGGCGCGCACGCGGTGAATATGCTCGCCAAGGACGCGCTCGCGATGATGAAAAGGGAGCTCGACGAACGCAAGAGCGGTCGCAAGCTCTACGTCATTCATCAAACCGGTGCGAGGGACGAGGGACCGGTAATGGCGACTTACGCGCATGTTTCGCTTCCCTCGCGAGTCCACGCCTTCGAGCTCGAAATGGCCAATGCTTTCGCGAGCGCCGATGTGGTGATTGCGCGCGCGGGCGCCTCGACGTGTTTCGAGCTTGCGGTTTGCGGCAAGCCGGCGTTGCTGGTGCCGTTGCCGACGGCGATGCGCGATCACCAGCACTTCAATGCTGAGGCATTTGCGGCGAAGGGCGCGGCCGACGAGGGCGTTCAAGCGCGACTCTCTGCGCGTCAGCTTTGTCGTTATCTTCTGCATCTTTACGATCATCCCGAGCGTCGATTCGAAATGGCGCGAAAGATTCGCGATTTGGCGACGCCGGACGCCGCCGCGCGGGTCGCCGATCTCGTTTGTTCGCTCGCGAAGTGAATCTTTACGTGCATTTCCCGTTTTGCCGGCGGAAGTGCGCCTATTGCGCGCTTTATTCGCGCGTTGGAGTCGGCGAGGCGGAGCGAACCGCCTATGTCGAGAAACTGGTCGAACGAGCGCGAGGAAAATACTCGACCGCCTATTTCGGCGGCGGTTCGCCCGCGCTTTGCGATTTAAGGCCGCTTTTGAGGGTAATCGAGGCGGAGGAGTTTACGGTGGAGCTGCATCCGCTGGATGTCACCGACGAACTTTTGGGAACGCTTGCGGATGGCGGCGTCAATCGGATTTCGATGGGTGTGCAGTCGATGGACGACGTCATTCTCGCGGACATGGGGCGAATGTACACTTTCGCGCAGGCGGCGAAGGCGTTTGCGGCGGTGAAGCGACGGTTTGAAAACGCGGGCGTCGACATCATCGTCGGCTATCCGAAGAGCGAGGCGGAGGATTGGTCGAGGATTGCGGATTGGGGAATTGCGCATTGTTCGGTGTACGCGCTTGAAAACGTACGCGGGCTGAAGGACGCGGTCGACGACGAGCGGACGATGGACAGGATTCGTGCGGCCGAGGCGGCGCTCGGGAAAATGGGTCTCGAGCGGTACGAGATTTCGAATTACGCCTTGCCGGGGCGCGAGTGCAAGCACAATCTCGCGGTTTGGCGTGGAGAGGATTATCTTGGACTCGGAGAGGGCGCGTACGGCAGGATTGGATTAATGCGAACGCCTTCGGGCGAGCGTCTTTCGTCGAAACGCGACCTCAGGGAACGGACGATATTCCGTCTGCGGACGAGGGAAGGACTCGACGCGACGAAGTTCCCCGAGTGGCGGGAAGCGCTTTCGCGTCATTGCGAAAACGGACTTTTGACCGGGAGCGGCGAAGTTTATCGTCTTACCGAGCGCGGAACGGAGGTCTGCGATGCGATTCTCGCGGATCTCGTTTAAGCCGGGAGAGGGATTCGAACCCCCGTGTCCTTGCGGATCCTGATTACAAATCAGGCGTAGTCGACCACTGTACCATCCCGGCAAGTGCGCATAGTATATCAAATATTTATGCGAAAGGTGTATGTCTATCGCGCGATAATCGGTGAGTTTATGGTATAATATCCGCAAAGGAAAGGGGAATCGTATGAGAGACTTGTTTATCGTTGGCGCCGGCGGGTTCGGCCGCGAGGCGATTTGGACGGTGGAGCGCATTAACAAGGCCGCCGGCGAAACGCTGTGGAATATCATCGGTTACGCCGATGACGATCCCAAATGGAAGGCGGGCGACAACTTCGAGGGCTATCCGATTCTCGGTACGGTGGAACAGGCTTCGCACGACAATCCGGGCGCCTCGGTGTTCGTCGCGATCGGCAACAACGCGAAACGCGCCGACATCTATCGTCGGTTGCGCGGTCATGACTTTCCGGCGTTCATCGATCCTTCGGCGCAGGTTTCGCCCACGACCGATTTCAAGCACGGTACGCTGATCGCCGCGGGCGCGGTCGTTCAGGTCGGAAGCGAAATCGGCAAGTTCGCGCTCATCGGCTCGAATTGCGTAATCGGACACGACGCGGTCGTCGGGGACTTCGTCAACGTCGGCGCCGGCACGGTCGTCGCCGGTGGCGTTAAGGTCGGCGCATCGGTTTCGTTTTTCGCGAATTGCGCCACTATGCCTTGGATTTCGATTGGCGAAGAGGCGACGATCAAGTGCGGTGCGCGGGTTCTCGAGGACGTTCCGGCCGGCGCCGAGCTTTGAGATTTGAAGTGGCTCGTCTATAACTGCCTTTTCGCGCTCGTTTACCCGTTTCTATTGCCGGGCTTTCTGGCGCGGATGCTGAAACGAGGCGGTTATGCGGCGCGTTTTTGGGATCGCTTCGCGCTTTATCCCGAGTCCGTGGTCAAGGCGACGGCGAAAAAAGGCGAGTTTGTCTGGATTCACGCGGTTTCGGTCGGCGAAGTGCAGGTTGCGGGCCAGCTTATGCGAGAGTGGCGCAAGGCGGACGCCATGGTGCGGTTTTGTTTCTCCACGACTTCATCGACCGGTTGGAAGATGGCCGAGCGGGAAATCGGCGAAGGTGATGTGCTTATTTACAATCCGCTCGACTTCCCGAATTTTGTCAAGGCGGCGCTCGCTACCGTCAAACCCAAGGCGGTGGTACTCACGGAATCGGAAATCTGGCCCAACTTCATTCGGCGAATCAAGAAGCTCGGCGTTCCGCTTTTTCTCGTCAACGCGCGGGTGAGCGATCGCTCGGCACCGCGCTATCGACTGGCGCGGTGGTGGTTCGGCGACGTATTCAAGTCGTTTACGCGCATTTTCGCGCAGAGTGAGCTTGACAAGCGGCGGCTTGTCGCCGCGGGAGCTCCGGAGTCGATCGTCGAGGTTACGGGCAGCTTCAAGTTCGACGTTGCGCGGCGCGACGAGGCGAAGGAACGCGAATTGCGCGAGTGGGTCGGAGAAGGACGAATTCTTCTAGGCGGTTCGACTTGGCCGGGCGAGGACGTCGCGTTAATCGAGATTTTCAAGACGCTGAAGGACGTGAAGCTCGTTCTCGCTCCGCGACACTTCGAGAAGGCGGACGAGGTCGAGGCGAATGTTCGCGCCGCGGGGTTCGAGTGCGTCAGGCGTAGCCGAGGCGACACGGGGGAAGGCGTGTACCTTTGCGATACGACGGGAGAGTTGATGGGGCTTTACGGCATCGCCGACGTCGTTTTCGTCGGCAAGTCGCTTTGCGCCCACGGTTCGCAGAATATGATCGAACCGTGTCTTTGCGGAAAACCGACGATCGTCGGGCCATATACCGAGAACTTTCGACCGGTGATGAGCGATCTCGAAGAGGCGAACGCCATTCGTCAAGTGAAGGATGAGAAGGAGCTTAAAGAGGCGATTGTCGAACTTCTCGCCGACGGCGCTGAGTTGGGCGCGAGGGCGAAAAATGCGGTCGAACGGCGACACGGCGTCGTAGCCAAGGCGGTTTCGGCGATAAGGAATTCGCTATGAGACGGCTGCTGGCGATTTTGGCGTTTGCCTTGCTTGCGGGTTGCGGGGAAAAGGAGGTGGAGCTCGAACTTCCCAAAAGCGAAGTTTGCGAATCGGTCGAACGGGCTATTCGCCATATCGAGCTTCTGGAGCGTTCCGTCGCGGATGCTTCGGCGGTGACGGTAAAGATTGTGAGCGTCCAAGGGATGCCGGTCGGACGATTCAAGCGCGAGCTCGAAAAGTTTCCGGGCGAGAGGGTAAAAGTGTGGATGCCGGGGCGGTTCACGTGGGTACTCGTCGGCGCGCGCATTGTCGACGAAGTCGAAGTTTCGAGGGCGATGCGCACTTTTTCGTTTGACGCGGAATGTCCTTCGGTGGCGGAAGTGTTTGCAAGCTACGCCGGAATGCGCGAGGAAATAATGCCCGCGTTCGACGGAGGCGACGTCGAAGCGAAGACTCGTCCGGAGTTCTTCCTTTCGCGAGAGGCGCTTGCTCCCGAATGGCTGTCGTTCGCGGGCGTGGACGACGATATCGCGAAGACGATGCAATCGGAGATATTGGCGGTGCAGGAAGCGCGGCGTCAGGTTGTCGAGGGAGACATACTGGCGGAGGCGGCGACCGACCTTAAAGGCGAGAAGCCGGCGATTGAACGCTGGGCAACCGCGGCGGAGCGAAATCCGTCGGACTCCTTTTTGCTCGAACGGGTCGAAAACCTCGAGCGCAACGCCAAGGGCTTTTTGGAAGTGGGCAAGTTTTTGCAGGCGATGAAGTGCTTCGAAACCATCGTCAGCATCTATCCGAATAACGCGGCGGCGCTCCATAATTTCGGCATTTGCCTCAGGAAACTCGGCAAAACCGACCTCGCGAATCGGGCGCTCGAACGTGCGGAGGAACTTCTGAAATGACGCTTGGCGGATGCTGGACGGCCTCGGCGCTTGGAAACGGCAACGAAGAGACGCTTGCGAACTACTTACGCCACGTCGCGCCCGGCATGCGCGAGATAGCCGGCGACATCCCATCGCGTTCGATTTACTTCGGGTCGGTGACCGCGGAGCTGCCGGAGATTGAGGAAAAGCGTTGGAATATGCGGACGAATCGATTGTTGAAGGCGGCGGTTGAAGGCTCGCCGATCTTTTCCGAACTTGTCGCCAAGTATGAAGCGAAGCGGGTGGGTATTGTGCTCGGCGCGTCCAACACCGGTATTGACGAAGCGCAGAAGACCTTCTTCGACAATCCGCCCCGTTTTGATTTTTCCATGATCGAACTGGGTACGCCGAGCGCGTATTTGAAGCGGCTTTTGGGGACGGAAGGCCCCGCATACACAGTTTCCACCGCCTGTTCGTCGTCGGCGAAGGCGTTCGAAGCGGCTCGGCGGCTTGTTGAAAACGGCGTTTGCGATGCGGCGATCGTCGGTGGCGTCGACGGCAGGTGTCGGTTCGCGATGAACGGTTTTCACGCGCTCGGCGCGCTCAGCCAAGGGCGTTGCCGTCCGCTTGCCGAAGATCGCGACGGTATCAATCTCGGCGAAGGTGTGGCGCTTTTTACCTTGGAAAAGGGCGAAGACGGAATTAGACTTGCGGGCGTCGGAGAGTCGAGCGACGCCTATCACGCGACGGCGCCGGATCCCGAGGGCGCGGGCGCGGAAGCGGCGATGCGCTCGGCGCTCGAACGAGCCGGAGTCGATGCTGCCGAAGTCGATTACGTCAATCTCCACGGTACTGGCACGCCGGCGAACGACGCCATGGAAATGAAGGCGGTTCGGCGAGTGTTCGGAGAGAAAGCGGAAGCCGAATCCACCAAGGACTTGACCGGTCATTGTCTCGGCGCGGCGGGAGCGGTGGAGGCGGCGATTTGCTGGCTGTTGCTGAACTCCGGCCGACGTCGAGTCGCGATTTCCAATTCCTTTGCCTTCGGAGGGTCGAATGCGTCCATCCTTCTCGCTCGCTGAACTCTTGCCGCATCGTCCGCCGATGGTACTTATCGACGAGGTTGTTGACGTCGATGTCGAGCAAAAGTCGTTAGTCGCCGCATTTGTGACGAAAGACGAATGGTCGGGAAATTGGGTCGCCATCGAATATATGGCGCAGACGGCGGCGGCGCTCGCGGGATATTTCGATCGGCTCGAACGCGCCGACCGTCCCGCTCGTCCGGGATTTTTGCTGGGGACGCGAAAGCTGGAACTTAAACTGGAAAAGTTCTCGGTCGGCGGTCGTTATCGAGTCAGGGCGACAAACGAGTTTTCGGACGGCGAGGCGGCGAGTTTTGCGTGCGAGATCGAAGACGAGCGCGGCGAGGTCGTCGCAACTGCGATGCTCAATGCGTATCGGCCCGAGAACGTTGCGGATTTTCTCAAATCCAATATGGTATAATATCACGCGGAAAGCGGGGCGTTGCACAGCCTGGTAGTGCGTCTGCTTTGGGAGCAGAATGTCGGAGGTTCAAATCCTCTCGCCCCGACCAGTTTCTAAACGCGGTCGAATTTGCGATCCAGTTCGCGGTTGGAGGTGAAGATCATCACCGGCTTGCCGCGCGGGCAGACGTAGGGCATTTTCGTCGCGCAGAGTTCTTCGACGAGTTTGATCGCGCCTTCCTCGGTCATCGAGAAATTGGCGCCGGCGAAAGAACGGGCGATGGATTTCGCGATCATTTCCTCGCGCCACTTCTCGCCGCTTTTGCGCGAGACGCCCTCGGCGAGATCGCCGGCGATTGTCGCGATTACGCGGGAAGGGGACGCGGAGCCGAGTAGTTGCGGCACGGCGTCGATTTTGATGGTGTTGAGGCCGAATTCGCCGATGGAAAAGCCCATTTTCCTGATCGTCGGCAAAGCCGCGACGACTCGTGCGAAATTCACGGGCGATAGTTGCAGTGTTTCGGGGATGAGCAATGTTTGCGAACCGATGTCGCTTGCGAGCAGTCTTTCGTAGGCGATGCGTTCGCGCGCGGCGATTGGGTTGATGGTTACGATGCCGGCGTCGGTCTCGATCAGCAGATATCCCGATTTGGACTGCGCGAGATATTTGAAATAGCGCCACGGACGAGCGCGCTCGGAGTCCGGTTCGATCGCGAATTCCATCGCCATCGGAGCCGGACCTTCGATTGGAGCGGAACTTTTCCCGGCTTGCGCGGCTTCGACGGGCTGCGGCGGAGTCGGCGCGGTGAACACCCGGTTTTCGGTTGGCGTCGCGGGAGGCGTTTGGACTTTCGGCGTTAATGCGCCCGCAATGGCGCTTAGAATCGCCGTTTTCACGGCGGAATTGTCCCGAAAGCGCACTTCGCGTTTGGTCGGATGGACGTTGACGTCGACGGCGCGCGGATCGAGGTCGATGAAGAGAATCGCCGCCGGTTTGACGTCGCCTTGGCGTCTCGGATACGCTTCGCGTAACGCGTAGGCGATTGACGCGGAGGTGGCTGGACGTCGGTTGACGAACACGTACTGCTCCTGTCGCGTCGGCGAGGCGAGGTTCGGTTTCTCGACGAAACCGCTGACTCTTACCTTCGCGCCTTCGCCATTGTCCACGGACAAGGCGCTTTCCATGAATTCCGCGCCGAAAAGATCCCGCGCTCGGTCGTCCGGCTTTTCGGCGGCGGCGAGGCGGTAGACTTCGCGTCCGTCGATGACGAGCGAGAAGGCGATTTCCGGATGGGCGAGCGCGTGCACGGTGAATACGCGCCGGATGTGGCTTTCCTCGGTCGCGCAAGCGCGCAGAAATTTGCGGCGCGCGGGTACGTTGCAAAAGAGGTCGCGAACTTCCACCAACGTGCCCGGCGGGCAGCCGGCGGCGCCGGTTTCGACGAGTTCGCCGGCTTCGATTCGCAATTTGAACCCCTCGTCGGTGTCGCGACGGCGCGTCGTGAGGGCGAAACGAGAAACCGAGGCGATGGAAGGAATCGCTTCGCCGCGAAAGCCGAGCGTGTCAATGCCCTCGATGTCCTCGGCGTTGAGGATTTTGGAGGTCGCCTGGCGCTCCAAGGCCATGAGCGCGTCCTCTTTGTCCATGCCGACGCCGTCGTCCTGCACGGAAACGAGCTTTCGCCCGCCCTGGGCGATTGCGAGACGAATCGATCTCGCGCCCGCGTCGATGGCGTTTTCGACGAGTTCCTTGGCGACGGAGGCCGGACGTTCCACGACTTCGCCCGCGGCGATTTTGTTCGCCACGTGCGTCGGCAGAATCCGTACGCGTCCGTCGCGTTTAGAGTTCGAGATTGACATTGCGGCGGATAAAGGTCGGGATATCGAGATCTTCGCCGTTCCAAATCGTAGGTTCGGCGTTGTTGAAGCGCCCGCGACTCGAAGATCCGGGATTCAACGGGTTTTTGGCCTTTTTCGGCTTGCGGCCGCTCATTACGCCACCGGAACTGGCCGCGCCGGTCGGCTCGCGGCCGTTCGCCTCGAAAATCATCACCACGACCGAAATGCGGCCGGAGAACGTAGACTCGTCGTTAACCGTTCCGAGATCGAAGGCGACATGTTCGCCGAAGCATTCGCGAACGCCGTCGGCGATGCGTCCGAGTTCGCTAAGCCGGAGATCTTCGCCGCCCAGAACGCCGCAAAGAATAGCGCGGGTGGGCGCGGAGGCGGTGGCGAGCATTTTGGAACGCATGATAAGATCCACCGCCGCGTTGGCGCGTTCCGGGCCTTGCACGGTTACGGTCGCAAAGCGGCCGCGGCCGGCGGCGCCGATCAGATGGCGAATGCGATCGACGTCGAGCTTGAGGTAGCCCGGCTTTTCGACGAGCCGCCAGAAAAGGGTGACTCCGCTCGCGACGGTGTCGATCGCGTGGCGCATCGCCGCCTGCATGTCGTCGATTCCGTCGACGAGCTTGTCGAGCGGCAGGAAGAAGGTCGCGTTCGCGGCTTCCTCGATCATCGACATTACTCCGCGGGCGTTGCGCTGGCGATCCTCGCCTTCGAAGAGGAACGGCGTGGTCGCGAAGACCACCGTCGGGATACCCAGCGAGGAAAGCCGCTTAACCGCCTCCAGCGTGGCGCCGCCGCCGGTGCCGCCGCCGAGCGCGGTCACGATTACCGCGAGTCGCACGCCTTCGAGGCGGGCGTCGAGATTTTGAATCGAGTCCTCGGCCGCGAGACGCGCGGTCACGACATCGCCGCCGGAACCGCGGCCGGAGAGCCGGTCGCCGCCGAGCAGCGTGAAGTCGCCGCCGCCTTGACCGGTTATCGCATCGGTGTCGGCGAGCGTGTAGCGAAGATTCTCGCCGAAAGCCCGGGAAACCCCGCGGGCGATTTGCGAACCCGCCGAGCCGATGCCGACGAGCAACATGGGGGAAGTGTCGTTCATTTTTTGAAGGGTTTCGCGATGGTCTTGAGAAAGTCGTCCAGGAACGAATTCTTCTCGTAGTTGCGATGGGAATACATGAGCGCGCCGGCGATCGCCGCGTAGGACCAAGGCGACTTCTCGTCGTCCAAACCGCCGATGTGGATTGGACGGCCTTTGCGGACGTTCATTCCGAGGGTTTGCTCGGCCAGCGCTTCGATCTCACGCATATCCGCGCCACCGCCTACGAGCACGATCCCGGCGTGGAGTCGGTGCAGGAGATCGTTGTCCTCGAGCATTTCGCGAATCACCGTAAAGAGTTCCTTGAGCCGCGCGTTGACTACGGTATCGAGCGCGTGACGGGAGATCGTGCGCGTTTCCATCAGCGTCGATGAACCGACGACTTTTACGCGCGAGTTGGAGGCGTCGTAGTTCCCGACGATGGCGCTCGCCTCGTCGACTTTCAGCGCCTCGGCTTGGGAGTTGGTGGTCTGAAAGGCGTGGGCGATGTCGTTGGTAACGTGGTCGCCGCCGACTCCGATTACGCCGGTCGACACGAGATATCCGTCGGAATAGACGGCGTAACCGGTCGAACCTCCGCCGACGTCCAAAACGAGAACTCCGTTTTTCCGTTCGTGATCATCCAGCACCGCTTCCGCCGCGCAGGTGGTCGCGAAAAGCGGCTCGCTGATTTCCAGATGCGCCCGGTCGGCGGCGGTGCGCGCGTCCTGAATGCGATTGACGTCGGCGTGGATGTGCAGCGTGTTGAGCTTGAGCAGTTTTCCCGACATTCCCTTCGGAGAGGAAATGCCGCCGAGATTGTCGAGTTCGAAATCCTGGTCTACGACGTCGAGAAGTTCCCGCCCCTTGGCGATAGGCATTCCCCGCGAGCGAAAGGTCGCCTCGTCGATTTCGTCCGAACCTACTCGATTGCTTTCGATTGTGGCGGCGCCTTCGGCGTGGGTGGCCTGGATGTGCTGACCGGACACTACGAGCAGCGCGTTCGCGATGGTTACGCTGGCGCCCGCGGCGTCCTGCTGTTTTTCGATCTCGTGCAAGACCGCGCGAATGGATTCGGTCGTTTGCGAGATGTCGAGAATCTGGCTTTTGCGGATGCCCGAGGAGGGGATGCTGGCGCGTCCGGTTATTTTCAGCCGTCCGTTGGCGTCCGACTCGCCGATCGCCAGTACCGTGCGGGTGGTTCCAATTTCCAATGCGGCGTGAATGGTGCTCATCAGAGATTGCCTTTCGTGTCGGCGTAGATTCGCCCGGGCTTGGAGAAGTCGGTGGCGTTCCAGATTACCGCGCCATCGCCGACATGCGAGCGCATCGCGTCCTTGAGATGCGAAAGCTGGCGGACAAGACTCTTTTTGGAGACGATGGTTCGCTCGTCCATTCCTTCCCAGGCGAGTTTTATGCGCGAATAGGTGCCGCCGAGCGTAACGAGCAGGTAGTCGGGTTTGGAGATGTCGATTTCGAGAATGCCGAAATCCTGAAATTCGATTTCACGGCACGCGTCGATAAGCTGCAAGGCGGCGAGCCCGCGTTCCTTGAGTCGTCCGCCGGCCTGCGTGCCCGGCTTGGACGGCTCGCGAATAACCGGTAGCGAGCGCGTTCCGCGCTGGCATGTGAAGACGACGCCCTCCGCGTCCACGACCTTGCCCGATTCCCTTCGCTGGCCTCGAAGGTTCACCCGGGCGACCGGTTCGCGTTCCTCGATATTGACGACGACCCGATCCGGAAGTCGACGGGAGATGCTGACCTCGCGGAGATTCGGGATTTTCGCCAGAATCTCGCGACGCTTTTCCGAGAAGTTTATCGTGGCGAGGTTGGCGCCGTTGGTGAGCGTCAGCTCGCGGGCGAGAACGTCGGCCTTCACCATCTTGCCGTCGCTTATGGAAACCTGTCTTTCGAAGTCTCGAATTACGCACTGGTCGAGCCAAAGATCGCGCAAGGCCCGGTAGCCGAAAAGAAGCCCGACCACTAGGGCGCAGAATACGAGAACGGACAGCGCGACGATTGCGCTCTTTCGGGAGGAATTTCGTTCGTTGCGAGTGTTTTTCATCGGTCGTAAGCGGCGCTTTGGAGGACTTGGTCGCACACTTCGGCGAAGGAAAGTCCGGTTTTCATTCCCGCCTTGGGTACGAGCGAATGCCCGGTGAAGCCCGGCGAGGTGTTGAGTTCGAGGACGTAGACGCGACCCAAGGGCGAGACGCGGAAATCGATGCGCGTCACGCCTCGGCATCCGACGGCGCGATAGGCGTCAACGGCGACGCGCTTCAGCTCGCCGGCGAGCTTTTCGTCCTCGAGGAAGGGATATTTCGTTTCGTTGGAATTGTACTTCTCGTCGTAGCCGTACCAGCCGTTTTTGGCGACGATTTCGATTACCGGCCACGCTTCGCCGTCCAATACGGCGACCGTGAACTCGCGACCGGGGATGAACTCCTCGACCATTATCTTCACGCCCGCGTGAGTGTTCGCCGCCTTGAGCGCACTTGGCCAATCTTCCGCTTTCGATACTTTGTTGATGCCGACCGAGCTACCGTCATCGGCGGGCTTGACCACCACGGGAAGCGGCAGGGGAGACGAGGGCGTATCCGGCGAGGCGAGCGTCCACTTCGCGGTTGGGACGCTTTTCATTTCCAAAACGAGTTTTGTCTTTACCTTGTCCATCGCGATTTCCGATGCGGCCGCGCCGGGACCGGTGTAAGGAAGTTTTAACGCGTTTAGCGCCTTTTGAACGCCGCCGTTTTCGCCCCATCCGCCGTGGAGCGCGATATAGACGACGTCCACGTCCTTCGGCATCGCTTCGAGGTCGTCGGACTTCAGATCCACCCCGACAACTTCGTACTTTCCGAGCGAGGCGAGGGCGTTGACGACATTGGCGCCGGAGATCAGCGAGACCTCGCGCTCGTTGCTCGTTCCGCCCATGAGTACTGCGATTTTCTTCATACCGCGTCTATTATACCAAATCCCGTATGGTATAATATGCGAAAAATGAAGCGAGTTCATCTTATCGGCGTCGGCGGAGCGGGCATGTCGGGCCTCGCGTTGCTCCTGAAGGCGAAGGGCTGCGAGGTTACGGGGTGCGACCTCAAGCCGAGCGCGCGCACCGATTGGCTCGAGCGTAATGGCGTAAAGGTTTTCTTCGGTCACGACGTTTCCCATGTAAATGGAGTTGACGAAGTAGTTGCAACTCCGGCGATAAGTCGCGCCGAGCCCGAATTTGTCGCCGCGAAGCGCGTTCGTTTTCGCGGCGAGGCGCTCGCCGAACTTGTAAACGAGCGTGATTCGATCGCCGTTTGCGGCTCTCACGGCAAGACCACCACCGCGACTTGGACGGCGAAGCTTCTGAAAGCGCTCGGCGAGGACGTCGCCTGGGCGATTGGCGGCGAGTCGAACGATTTTCCGCCCGCCGGCATCGGCTCGGGTCCGCTCGTCGTCGAGGCCGACGAATCCGACGGCACGCTCGCGCTTTATCGCCCGACGACGCTGGTCGTGAATCGTTGCGAATACGACCATCCCGATTTCTTCAAGACCGAACGCGATTATTTCGCTTGCTTCGAGCGGGCGAAAGCGGCGGCGAAAACGGTAATCGATTCGGAAGCGCTCGCGGTTCTGCCCGAACTCGAGTCCGTCTTTAGGCCGCTCGCGCCGCACAATCGGAAGAACGCTCGCGCCGCCGTAGAAGTCGCGTTGCGGCGCGGACATTCGCTGGGTCGAATCGCCCAAGCGCTTCCCGAGATCGTGAAAACCCTGCCCGACCGCCGCTTTCAGAAAATCGGCGAGAACGTCTACATCGACTACGCCCATCATCCTACCGAGATGAAATGCGCGCTCGGAATGGCGCGTAAGCGCGCGAAAGGGCGGCTTATCGTCATCTTCCAGCCCCACCGTTATTCGCGCACGCGGGCGCTACTAAAGGATTTTCCGGCGGCTTTCGAGGGCGCGGACGAGGTCGTCCTTTGTCCGACTTACGCGGCTTTCGAAAAACCCGTCGAAGGCGGCGACATCGCCGATCTTTACCGTGAATGTCGCGAGCGTCTGTCGATTCCGCTCTATCTTGCGCGGCGCGTCGAGGAAGCGTGGACGCACGCGAAGCGCACCGCGAAAAAGGACGATCTCGTGCTCGTTCTCGGCGCGGGCGATCTCGTCGACAAGCTCGTCGAACTGAAACCGCGTCGCCTTTGGATCGGCGTGGGCTCGAATACTTGGAAGAGCGATCTTAATCTCGGCGAAGAGTATGTAAAAAGCGAGTATCCCTCCGGCCGGGCGGGAGCGACTTTGGCGATTCCGTGGATGGCGGGGATTCCCGGCACAATCGGCGGTTGGGTGAAGATGAACGCGGGCGCGTTCGGACATTCGATTTCCGAGGTGATCGACGAGGTGAACGTGGACGGCGAGTGGCGGAAGCGCGAAGCGTGCGGTTTCGGTTATCGCCGAAGCGCGATTACCGGCGAAATTCGCGACGTGAAGTGGAACGAAAAGGCGCTTGCCGAGGCGAGAGCGGACAAAACCGACTATCTCGCGAAAAGAAAGCGCTTTCCGGCGCACACTTGGGGATCGTTCTTCAAAAATCCCGAAGGCGATGCGGCGGGGAGATTATTGGAAGCGGCCGGCGCAAAAGCGCTCAAGGTCGGCGGAGCGTTCGTTTGGAGCGAACACGCGAACGTAATCGTCGCGCCGCCCGGCGAGGCGACCGCTTCCGACGTTCTTGCGCTCGCGCGGCTTATGATGCTTGCGGTTTATCGCCGCTTTGGCGTTCGCTTGGAAAGCGAAGTCGCCGGAATTTTGCTATAATACGTTCGTTTTCAAGGAAAGAAGGCAACAAGATGATCGACATCAAGAAATTGAGGGATGATTTCGACAAGACCGCGAATGAACTCGCTCGTCGCGGAGTCGAGAAGGAACGGCTCGAAAAGGCGCGCGATCTCGACTCGAAGCGTCGGCAGCTGGTCGGCGAAACCGAGACTTTGAAGGCGAAGCGCAATTCCGCGTCGAAGGAGATCGGCAAGATCGCCAAGGAAGGCGGCGATATCGCGGCGGCGAAGGAGGAAATGCGCAAGGTCGGCGACCGCATCGCCGAAATCGACAAGGAGCTCGCCGAAGTCGACAAGTCCCTTCGCGAGACGTTGCTTATGATTCCCAACATTCCCGCGCCGGAGATTCCGACCGGAATGGACAGCTCCGCGAACATCGTCGTCCGCAAGGTGGGCGAGTGGAAGGATCCCGACTTCAAAATTCTCGACCACATGGCCGTTGGCGAGAAGCTCGGTATTTTCGACTTCCCGCGCGGCGTGAAGCTCACGGGCACGGGATTTCCGATTATCCTCGGACAGGGCGCGAAACTTCAGCGCGCGCTCATCCAGTACATGCTCGATCTCCACTGCCAGAAGCAGGGCTATACCGAGATGTTGCCGCCGTTCGTCGTTAATTCCGATTCGATGACCGGAACGGGGCAACTTCCGAAGTTCGCGGAAGACCTCTATCATTGCGAGATCGACGACTTTTGGCTGATTCCGACGGCGGAAGTGCCGGTGACGAATTACTATCGCGACGACATTCTGGACGGCAGGAAGCTGCCGATCAAGCTTACCGCCTATACGCCGTGTTTCCGTCGCGAGGCAGGTAGCGCGGGCAAGATGACGCGCGGCATGCTCCGCGTCCACCAGTTCGACAAGGTGGAGATGGTGAATTTCGTCCATCCCGAGCACAGCTTCGAACAGCTCGAGATTCTCGTCAAGGAAGCCGAGGACGTCCTGACCGGCTTAGGACTTCATTTCCGCGTTCTCCAGCTTTGCTCGGGCGATATGGGATTTTCGGCGGCGAAGTGCTACGATCTCGAACTTTGGGCACCCGGCGAAGAGCAGTGGCTGGAGGTCTCGTCGTGCTCGTGCTTCACCGATTATCAGGCGCGTCGCCTCAACTGCCGCTTCAAGGACGCGGACGGCAAGACCAAGTTCGTCCACACCCTGAACGGATCGGGCGTCGCCTTGCCGCGCCTTATGGTCGCGCTTCTCGAGCAGCATCAGAACGCCGACGGATCGGTGACGATTCCCGAAGCGCTCCGTCCGTACATGAACGGACAGGAGAAGCTCTTGCCGATCAGGTAATCGATGATTTTCGCTAACCTTTTGCTCGCCACTGCTCTCAGCTTTGACGCCGGAGCGTGGCTTCGCATACGCGAGGAAATCTTGGACAACGTGCCGGGCTTGCCGGGCGGAGGGTGTCTGTCGCGTGCTCCGCGCGGCGACTTTACCAATCACCTGCGCTTTCGCCCTACTTTGTGGGGCGAGATGAAGGGCGAGACGGACGGCGGAGCGAAGTGGCGTCTTTACACGCGCTTCACGGACGAGTTTCGCTGGTGTCCCGAGCCGCGCAAGCACAATAACGCGTTTCCGGACGAGTTGATTCTGGAAAATCTTTTCCTCGAAAGCAAAGGACTTTTCGACGGTTTTCTCGACTTCAAGATCGGACGTCAGGATCTTTGGGGCTTTTACGACCACAAGTTGGATCATGTCTTTCAGGACGGTACTCCGGGCGACGGAAGCCGGACGACGTATTCCGATATGGTGGACGTGACGATGCATGTGAGCGAGGAGTCGAAGATCGATTTGATCGCGCTTTACGACTTCGACAACAGCGACGTTCGCTGGGGAACGGACGCGAGCCGACGCGCGTTGACGAGCGTAAATCCTGCGGGCGACCCGGAGATGGACGATTGGGGCTTCGGCGCGGTCTGGGACTCCAATTTCGGCGCGGCGATTCCCTATCGCGTTTTCTGGTTCGAGAAAAACACCTCCTCCTTCCGAGTTGACGGCGTGAAGCATCCGCACACGCGTCGCGAAACCTTCGGCTTCGCGCTCGAGCCGCGTCTCGCCGAGGAGTGGACGCTTCCGCTGGAGGTGATGTGGCAAGTCGGTAGGAACGGCGAAGGAGACTTTTTGTCGGCGTGGTCGGGCTACGCGGGAATCGAATGGAAGAGCTCGCGCGCAGGATGGCGGCCTTTCGCCTCGGCCACGCTTCGGTACATGTCCGGCGACGAGAACGCCGCGGAAGAGGACGGCGGCCATCACGCATGGGATCCGCTCTGGTGTCGTTCCGTTTGCGAGAGCGAGTTATTTCTTTACGGTACGCATTACGGCGTCGCCTGGTGGAGCAACATATACTACGAGAAGAACTCGTTCGGCGTCGAATTCGGTCCGCGCCACCGCCTCGAGACGTGGATCGGGCCGATTTTCGCCGCCGAACAGGACAATTTGGGCGGAGGCGGCGGAATGTTCAAGGGGTTTCTTTCGGTCGTTCGTTACGATTTCCCGATAATGCTCGCCGACCGGACGAAAAACGAGCGATTTGAGATCTTCGGTCACGTCTACGCGGAGTTCTTCAATCCCGGCGACTATTACGAAACCGACAAGCCGGCGTGGTTTTTCCGTTGGCAGGTCGAATTCAGATTTTAGCGGAGCAAAGTGTGGTATAATATCGCTTGAAGGAAACAAAAGCTCATGCGTAGCGCGAAAATCGAACGGAACACGAAGGAAACCAAGATCGAACTCGAACTGAATCTCGACGGCTCGGGCGAGGGTGCGATCGACACCGGCATCGGGTTTTTCGACCATATGCTGGAGCTTCTGAAGAAGCACGCGCTCGTCGATTTGAGCGTTAAGGCCGTCGGCGACATCAAGGTCGATTACCACCATACCGTCGAGGACGTCGGGCTCGTGCTCGGGCAGGCCCTTGACGAGGCGCTCGGCGATCGCAGGGGCATCGTTCGCTACGGTTTCGCCTCGATTCCGATGGACGAGGCCCTGTGCGAGGCCTCGCTCGATCTCGGCGGACGGCCGTATCTCGTGATGCAGTGCGAGATGAAGCACATGATGGTGAAGGACTTCGAGGTGAAGCTCGTGGAAGAGTTCTTCCGCGCCGTCTCGGTCGAAAGCCGCTCCAACATCCATCTGCGTCAAATCTACGGCGACGAGGCCCACCACGTCTGCGAAGGGCTTTTCAAGAGCTTCGCGCGCGCGCTCCGTGCCGCCGTGAAGATCGATCCCGCGGAGAAGGGCGTGCCCAGTTCCAAGGGCGTGATATGATAATTCTTCCCGCAATCGATCTCAAGGACGGGAAGTGCGTGCGACTTCGGCAGGGCAAGGCCGAGGACGTGACGATTTACGGCGACGATCCCGAAGAGCAATCGAAGCGCTGGGCGGACGCCGGCGGACGCGAGCTCCACGTCGTCGATCTCGACGGCGCTTTCGCGGGCTCGCCGCGTCACGCCGCGGTAATCGCGAAGATAATCAAGGCGTTCGGCGGACCCGTGGAAGTGGGCGGCGGGCTCAGGACTCCCGACGCGCTTCGGGCGATTATCGAAGCGGGAGCGACACGGGCGATCATCGGATCGGCGGCTTTGGAGGATCCGGAATTTCTTTCGCAGGCGCTCGAACTCTACGGCGAGCGCATCGCCGTCGGAATCGACGCGCGAAACGGATTCGTGCAGACGAAGGGCTGGGTCGAGACGACCGCTACGAAGGCGACCGATCTCGCCGAAGCGGTCGCGAAAGCGGGGGTGAAGACGATCATCTACACCGATACTGCGACTGACGGCATGCTCGGCGGCCCCAACCTTACGCAGATGGCCTCGATATGCGATGCCGCGTCGACTTGCGCGATTACCGCTTCGGGTGGAGTTTCCTCGCCTTACGACGTCGAGAACCTGAAGGCGCTCGAACGCGCCAATCTGCGCGCCGCCATCGTCGGCAAGGCGCTTTACGACGGCCGCACGACGCTGAAGGAAATGAACTTAGCCGCGCTTTGACGCGGGAACGACCCAACTCGTCGCGCACCGCTTCGCGTTCAGGATCGAGCGCGCGACGGTTTTGACGTCGTCGCGAGTCACCTTGGCGATGGCGCGAATTTGCTCTTCGGGATCGACGAGACGGCTGAAGGCGAGCGCGGTCTGGCCGTAGAAGAAGAGTTTGGAGAGCGCCTTCTCGAAGGAAAGGCGGAAGTTTCCGACCAGAAATTCCTTCGTGCGCTCAAGTTCCGCTTCGCTTACCGGCTTTTCGCGGACGCGCTCAAGCTCCCTCCGAATTACGTTTAACGCCTCGTCGCGCTTCGCATAGTCGATTCCGGCGGTAATCGTCCACATTCCCGCGTCGCCGAAAAACTGCATCCGCGAGGAAATATCGTAGGAAAGCCCGCGCTTTTCACGGACTTCCTGAAACAGCCGACTCGACATCCCCCGACCCATGAGCGCATCGAAGACGGCGGCGGAGTATTTGCGCGGATCGTGAAGCCCGAAAGTGCGCCAGCCGAGCGCGAGCTGGGTTTGCTTGACCGACATGGATTTTACGACTTCGCGCTCGACGCGCTCGGCGACAAGGCGCGTCGTCGGCGCGCGGCCGTGGCGCAGCGCGGGCTTGGAGAGGAGTCGCGCCGCCTTTTCGGGATCGAAGTCGCCGACCAGAACGGCAACGGTATTCTCCGCGAGATAGTGAGCGTCAAGGTAGTCCCGTAGCGTTTTCGGCGTCATGCGCTCGAGCGTCTTCGCGCTTCCGGCGACTGGACGCGCGAGCGCATTGCCCCTGAAAAGCGCGCGCTGTAGATTCTCCATCGCGACCGAATCCGGCTCGTCTTCGTACATCTTGATCTCTTCCAGGATCACGCTCCGCTCGCGCTCGAACTCTTCGCTCGGGATGGCGGCGTTAAGGTACATGTCGAGAATGATGTCGATCGCCTCGGCCATATACTCGCGCGGCAGATGGGTGTAGAAGGCGGTCGCCTCCTCGCTCGTCCAGGCGTTGAAGTTTCCGCCGCGCCCTTCGACGGCGCGGGTGATGGCGAGCGGCGAAAAACGAGGCGTCCCCTTGAAGAGCATGTGCTCGATGAAGTGGGAGATGCCGGCGAGGCGATTGGTTTCGTGGCGCGAGCCGGAGGCGACGAAAAGCCCGAATGCGACGGATTGCGCCTCGCAAGGCGCGAAAACGACCTTAAGGCCGTTGTCGAGGACGCATAGGGACGCGGTCATTTGCAAAGCGTATTGAGGAGCCCGCCCGCGATGAGGATCTTGCGTTCGCGCTCGGAAAGGACGACTTTTACCGGAATGCGCGTTTTGCCGGCGAGGAGCGTTGCCGCGCCGTCTGTCGAGATGGATTTTGCAATCCCGCGAATCTCCAGTTTGTCGCCGGTCGAGATTCGGTTGTAGTCGGCGCTGTTGACGAAGACGAAGGGAACGATGCCGAAGTTGATGAGGTTCGCGCGATGGATGCGCTCGATCGATTTCGCCACGACCGCCTTGACGCCGAGGTACATCGGGCAAAGGGCGGCGTGTTCGCGCGAGCTGCCTTGGCCGTAGCTTTCGCCGGCGATGATGAAGGAGGCGAGCTTTTTCGCCTTGTTTGCCAAGCACCGCGCGGGAAACGTCTTGTCGCACGGCTCGAAGACGTATTTCGCGTATTCGGGGACGTTGGAGCGGAATTTTAGCCGCGCACCGGCGGGCATGATGTGGTCGGTGGTGATTTTGTCGCCGACTTTGATGGCGGCGACGCCCTTGAGGTCGGCGGGAAGCGGGGAGCCGACCGGAACAGGAGCGATATTGGGGCCGCGGATTATTTTCGTGCCTTTTACGCCTTTGCGAGCGGTGGAACGGTAGAGAAAAAGCGAATCGTCGATGGCGTCGCGCGAACGAACAAAAAGCAGCTCCTCAGGGTCCCACGGCGAATACGCCGTATCCCTTCGCTCGCTCTTTTTGCTTCGTTCTTCGCGACCCAACAAATCGCTCCACAGCTTCGACCTGCGTTTCCCTTTGCTTCGTTCTTCGCTATTCAATAACTCCTTTACCCGCTTTAACTCACACGCAGAAGTAAAATAACCAGTTAGGGCGGAGGTGGCGGCGGTTTCGGGCGAGACGAGATAGACCAAGGCGCTCTTCGTGCCCGAGCGGCCCTCGAAGTTGCGGTTGTTGGTGCGAAGCGAGACGGCGTTCGTCGACGGGCTCATGTGCGCGCCGATGCAGAATCCGCAGGCGTTCTCGAGAATCCGGCAGCCGGCGGCGATCAGCGTCGCGAGCGAACCGTCCTCGGCGAGCGCGCGGAAGACCTGGCGCGAACCGCAGGCGATGCCGACTTCCACGTCCTCGGCGACGCGCTTGCCCTTGAGAATCGTCGCGACCGCGCGAATGTCGCGATAGGAGGAGTTGGTGCAAGAACCGATCATGATCTGGTTCACTTTCGTTCCCTTCATCGACTTCACAGTGACGACGTTGCCGGGACTGTGCGGCGCGGCGGCGAGCGGTTCGAGCTTGTCGAGATCGACCGTGTAGACGTCGTCGTACTTAGCTCCCCTGTCGGCGACGATCTTCCGGAAATCCTTCGCCCGCTTTTGGCTGACGAGGAAGCGGCGAGTCGTTTCGTCGGAGGGGAAGACGCTCGTCGTGACGCCGAGTTCCGCGCCCATGTTGGTGATCGTCGCGCGGGAAGGGACGTCGAACGAGGCGACGCCGTCTCCGAAGTACTCGAAGATCCAGCCGACGTTGCCCTTGGTGCCGAACTTGGAGAGCACCTTCAAGATAACGTCCTTCGCGCTGACGCCATCTCGCAGCCGTCCCTTAAGCTCGATGCCGCGAATCTTGGGCGCGGGGATGTGAAACGCCCCGCCCGCCATCGCGACCGCGACGTCGATACCTCCGGCTCCGATCGCGATTTGGCCGATGCCGCCGCCGGTAGGAGTGTGGGAGTCGCTGCCGAGAAGGGTGGTCCCGGGCTTGCCGAAGCGTTCCAAGTGGAGCTGGTGGCAAACGCCGTTGCCCGCCTTGGAGTAGATGATGCCGTACTTCTTCGCGATCGAGGAAAGGAAATCGTGGTCGTCGGAGTTCTCGAAGCCGATTTGCACCGTGTTGTGGTCGACGTAGGAAACGGCGAGGTCGTTCTTGATCCGACTTAAGCCCATCGACTCGAATTGGAGATAGGCCATGGTGCCGGTAGCGTCTTGGGTAAGAGTCTGGTCGATGCGGAGAGCGAGTTCGCCCGCCTCGGTTTCGCCGTTCACTCGGTGCGCGGCAAGAATCTTTTCGGTTACTGTCAGCGGTTTGTTCATAATGAAATGTATTATATCACGTATGTAGTTGTCAAGGGTAGGGGTAAAATTTCTTTGCCATGTCGTTTGCCAAGGATTGCTTGCATTTATCTTGGCAAACGACACTAAACGCATAGCGCTCGGTTGCGGGGTGACTTCGAGCGGCTGAAATGGTATAATACGCCATTATGAATTTCGAAAAACTGCTCGCGATTAGTCCCATTGACGGAAGGTACGCGTCGAAGTGCGCGGAATTTACGGAGGTTTTCTCCGAGTTCGGCCTTATTCGTCGACGGGTTGCGGTAGAGTGCGCGTGGCTGGAGGCGCTTTGCGACTTGAAGCGCATCAAGGAGTGCAAGGCGCTTTCCAAGAAGGAGCGCGAACTTCTTCATCGTATCGCCGACGACTTCTCGGTCGCCGACGCCCAGCGCGTCAAGGACATCGAAAAGACGACCAACCACGACGTCAAGGCGGTCGAGTATTTCCTCAAGGAGAAGGTCGCTGGGACCTCGCTCAAGACGCGCAGTGAATTCATCCACTTCGGTTGCACCTCGGAGGACATAAATAACATGTCCCACGCGCTGATGTTGCGCGATGGCAAGCGCGTTCTTCGCGCGGCGATGGACGAGATGACGAAGACGATTGTGAAGATGGCGCGGAGCTACGCCAAGGTTCCGATGCTCGCCCACACCCACGGCCAGCCCGCTTCTCCAACCACGGTCGGCAAGGAACTCGCGGTCGTGAGCCAGCGCCTCAAGCGTCAGGCGGCGGAAATCGATCGGCTCGTCATGCCGGCGAAGATGAACGGCGCGGTCGGCAACTTCAACGCCCATCTCGCCGCCTATCCCGAAGTCGATTGGGAGAAGCTTTCGGCGAAGGTGATTACCAAGCTCGGTCTTCGGCAGAATCGGCTCACGACCCAAATCGAGTCGCACGACGGAATCGCGGAATTGTTCGACGCGATCGCGCGTTGGAACGGTGTCTTATTGGACTTCGATCGCGACGTCTGGATGTACGTTTCGATGGGATATTTCAAGCAGCGCACGATCAAGGGCGAGATCGGCTCCTCGACGATGCCCCACAAGGTGAACCCAATCGACTTCGAGAACTCCGAGGGCAACCTCGGGCTTGCGAACGCGGTCTTGGGCTTTATGGCGCGCAAGCTTCAAATTTCGCGGATGCAGCGCGACCTCACGGACTCGACGACGCTCCGCAATATGGGCGTTGGGTTCGGCTATACGCTCATTGCGATTCGTTCGACCGAGAAGGGCCTCGGCAAGCTCGAGCTCAATCGCGAGCGGCTCGCCGAAGACCTCGACCATAACTGGGAAGTTTTGGCCGAACCGATTCAGACGGTGATGCGCAAGGTCGGCATGGACCATCCCTACGAACGGCTCAAGGAACTGACGCGCGGGCGTCGCGTTGACGCGACGATCATGCGCGAGTTCGTGAAGGGTCTGCCGCTTCCGAAGGCGGACAAGGAACGACTCTTGAAACTGACGCCTGCGAGCTACACGGGCATCGCCGCCGCGCTCGCTCGTCTCGCGTAAGGCCAAAAGGAGAAATCGAAAATGACTTTGGCAGAACTCGAAAGCGCGAAAGCCGAAAGCTTGAAGGAACTCGCCGGTGCGAAGGACGCCGCTTCCGTCGAACAGCTGCGCGTAAAGTACGTGGGGCGCAACGGCTCCATTCCCGCGCTCATCAAGGCGATGAAGGACGTTCCGAAGGAGGAGCGGCCCGCGTTCGGCAAGGCGGTTCAGGCGTGGAAGGCCGAATTCGAGGCGGCGCTTGGCGAGAAGGCGACTTCGGGCGCGAACGAAAAGAAGTTCGAGGGCGATCTCACGCTTCCCGGGCGCTGGTGGAAGCTCGGCGTCAAGCACCCGCTTTCGCGCGTCATCGAGGAATCGGCGGCGATTTTCGCTCGGCTCGGCTTCACGGTTGCCGACGGCCCCGAGCTCGAGAACAAGTTCAATAACTTTACCGCGCTCAATACGCCGCCCCACCATCCCTCGATGGACCGGAGCGATACTTTCTGGTTTGGCGACGATTGCCTTTTGCGAACCCAGACTTCGCCGGTGCAGATTCGTACGATGATGGCCAACAAGCCGCCGATTCGGGTGATTTGCCCCGGACGCACCTATCGGCGCGACACCACCGACGCGACCCATTCCGCGAACTTCCATCAGATCGAAGGACTTTACGTCGACTACACCGACACGAAGCCGGTTTCGCTCGCCGATTTGAAGAGCGTGCTCGCCTATTTCGCGAAGGAGATGATGGGCGACGGCGTGACCGTGCGCTTCCGTCCCCACTTCTTCCCGTTCACCGAGCCTTCGGTCGAAGTCGATTTCACCTGCCACGTCTGCAAGGGCAAGGGTTGCAACGTTTGCAAGCAGTCGGGGTGGATCGAGGTCGCGGGCGCGGGTATGGTCGATCCGCGCGTATTCCAGCACGTCGGCTACGATCCGGAAAAGGTCTCCGGCTACGCGTTCGGCTTCGGCGTCGAGCGTATCGCCATGATCAAGTACGGAATTCCCGACATTCGCTGGCTGTACGAAAACGACATTCGGTTTTTGAGCCAACTCGACTAAAGAAGGCGAGGTGCGCGATGATGACGATCTACCGCTGGGAGACGGGAGGCCTTAAGGAGGCCTCGGAGTTCTCGCCGTCGTGCTGGATCAATCTCGTCGATCCGACGACGACCGAGCTGGAGGCGGTTTTGACCCACAGCCACGTGCCGCGCGACTTCCTGACCGACCCGCTCGACACCGGCGAAAGGCCGCGTTTCGACTTCGAGGACGGCGCGACGTTGCTCATTGTCCACGTTCCGCATCCGGTCGAGGATGACGAGGTCGTTCCCTATCGCACCGTCCCATTGGGCATCATCCTCTACGACAAGACGGTGATTACCGTCTGCAGTCTGCCGACGCCGGTTACGACCGCGTTTCTCGACCAGATTCGTCGCGTTTGCCCGCCGTCCGACAGCTATCGCTTCGCGTTTCGGTTGCTTTGGCACGCGGGAGTTCTCTTCCTGCGCTACATCAACGACATCCATTCGCGAACCGTGGCGTTGGAGGACGAGCTGCACGCGTCGATTTCCAACGAGGCGCTGCTCAACCTCTTCCAGATCGAAAAGACCTTCGTCTACTTCACGACCTCGCTCAAGGCCGATACGATCGCGCTCGCTCGCGCCAACACCGCGCGGCAGATCACACTTTCGGACGACGACCGCGATTACCTCGAGGACGCGATGGTCGAATACCAGCAGGCGTTGGAGACCGCGACTATTCACGCGAACATCTTGAACGGCACGCTCGATACATTCGCCTCGCTCATCAACAACAACTTGAACAACGTGATGAAGTATCTGACGGCGGCGACGATTATGCTGGCGGTTCCGACTTTGATCGCCTCGCTCTACGGCATGAACATCGCGCTGCCGTTCCAGTCGAACGTCCACGCCTTTTCGATCGTGATGGGAATATCGGGTACGCTCACGCTTCTCATCGGCGCGGTGTTCTTCATCCTTTCGCGCAATCGCAAGTTCTGATGGGCGGGGCGAAAGGACTTTCGCTGATGAGCGGCGGGTTGGACAGCCAGCTCGCTGTGCGGGTTTTGGAACGCGCCGGCGCAATGGTCGAGGCGGTTTGCTTCGAAAGTCCCTTTTTCGACGCGACGACGGCGAAGAAGGCGGCGGAAAAGCTCGGGGTTAAGTTGCATGTCGTCGACTTTACCGCCGACGAGCTTTCGCTTGTCGAAAATCCTCCGCACGGATTCGGCGGCGCGATGAATCCCTGCATCGACTGCCACGCGCTGATGATCAAAAGGGCGGGCGAGCTGATGCAAAAGCTCGGCTACGATTTCGTCGCTACCGGCGAAGTGCAGGGTCAGCGGCCGATGAGCCAAAATCGCCAGTCGCTCGCGACGGTGGAGAAGGCCTCGGGCATGAAAGGGCGGCTCGTTAGGCCGCTTTCGGCGAAACTGCTGGAGCCGACGATTCCCGAGACCGAGGGCAAGCTCGATCGCGAAAAGCTGCTCGACATCTCCGGTCGGAGTCGCGAACGCCAGATTGCGCTCGCGCGGGAGCTCGGCATCGTCGAATATCCCTCGCCGGCGGGCGGCTGCAAACTCACGGAAGCGGGATTCTGCCGCAAGCTCAAAGATCTTATGGATCACGAGGGTTTGGGAGAGTTGGAGTTGGTGCGGCTTTTGCCGACGGGGCGGCGTTTTCGCTTGAAAGACGGCAGCAGCGTCCTTTTGGGTCGCGACCGCGTCGAGAATGCGCGTCTTCGCGCCTACGGGCGCGGCTCGACGATAATCGAATTCAAGGATTTGCCCGGGCCGACGGCGATGATACCGACGATAAAAAGCGAGGCCGACCTGGAAGCGGCGCGCAAGATCGTGAAAGCGTGGTCGCGCGGCGGAACCGGGCGCGAGGAATTCAAGGAGTATCAGATATGTTAGAGACGATTGCCGCGCACCTCGATTCCATTGCCGCCCTCGCGCCGACTTGGGGACTCGTCTTTATATTCGTCTTCATGGCGATCGAGTCGAGCTTCATACCGTTCCCCTCGGAAGTGGTGATGATCCCGGCGGGTTTCCTCGCCGCGCGCGGAGAACTGGGCGTCGCCTCGCCGATTGGCGCGGTGCTGATCGCGATTTTAGTCGGCGTCGTCGGCTCGCTCGCCGGAGCTTTTGCGAATTACTATCTCGCGCTTTGGGTCGGGAAGCCCTTCCTCGAGAAATACGGCAAGTACTTCTTCGTCAAAAAGGAACCCTTGGAAAGGGCTTGCGAACTCTTCAATCAATACGGCGCGGCGACTACCTTCGTCTGCCGACTCGTTCCGGTAATTCGTCAGCTTATCTCCATTCCCGCCGGCATCGCCCGCATGAAACTTAGCTCGTTCACGCTCTTTACCGCGCTCGGTGCGGGCATTTGGTCGGCGGTGCTCGCTTTCGCGGGCTACGCCATCGGTCGCTCGGCGGGCGAGATTACCTATCTCGAACTTTGTGTCAAGGGACGGGATATGGCCGCATCGCACTTGCCGCTCGTCGTCGGCGGCGCGATTGCGCTCGTCGCCGCGTACTGGGTTTCCTCCAAACTCGTAATGAGGCGCCGATAATGCTCTTAAAGGTCGAGAATCTGCGCATCGCCTTCAAGCTCGAAGGTCGGCTTTCGGTTCCGGTCAGGGGAGTGTCGCTCGAAATCCCCGAAAACGGGCGCGTCGCCATCGTCGGCGAATCGGGTTCGGGCAAGTCGCTGACCGCGCTCGCCTTGGGCGGCCTCGTGGATCGCGCGGAAATCTCCGGAAAGATCTCCGGCTCGCCGCGTCTCGCCTACATCTTCCAAAACCCAATGCAGTCGCTCGATCCGGTGATGCGGGTCGGAAAGCAGATCGCGGAAGGCGTGAAGGGCGCGGTCGACGTCGGCGAGCTTCTTCGCGCGGTCGGGCTTAAGGAAGACGATGCGAGAAAATATCCTTGCGAGCTTTCGGGCGGCCAGCAACAGCGCGCGATGATTGCGATGGCGCTTGCGCAAAAACCGGATCTGCTGATCGCCGACGAACCGACGACCGCGCTCGACGTGACGACGCAAAAGGAAGTTCTGGAACTCGTCTATCGTATCGCCGACGAGCGGAAGATGGCGGTAGTTTTAATTACCCACAATCTCGGGCTGGTCGCGCAGTATTCGAAATTCGTCTACGTAATGTACGCGGGCGAAATCGTGGAAAAGGGCTTGGCCGCTTCGATCCTCAAGTTTCCGCGTCATCCTTACACCGAAGGGCTCATCGCCGCCGTTCCGAGAATTGACGCGCCGAAGGACGCGAAATTGCGCGATATCCCGGGAACCGTTCCGCCGCCGTGGGCATGGCCGAGCGGATGCGCGTTTCATCCGCGCTGTCCTTACGCCGTCGAAAGCTGCGCCCAAGATGTTGGGCTTTCCGGCTGTCCGCGAGTCCACGATTAGTATTGCGAGTACTTGATTCGGGGAAACTCGTCCACTACCTATTGTGGAACGATTTTCAAAAAAACACAATTTCCCCCTTGTCAAACCCAATAAAATATAGTAAATTACGTTCCAGACACGAGGGAATGGTTCCCGAGTGCATCACTAGTGATACAAAGTAAGGATCAAGAAAATGGCTAAGATTCAGACCAAGAGCGAGATCATGGCGGCGATTGCCGCTGCCGCTGAGATCAGCAAGAAGCAGGCTGTCACCGCTTATGACGAGCTGCTCAAGATCGCCTATGCCGGCGCGAAGGGCCCGAAGGGCATCGTTCTCCCCGGCCTCGGCAAGCTCATCAAGGTGAACCGCAAGGCGCGCATGGGCCGCAATCCCGCGACCGGCGAGACCATCAAGATCGCCGCGAAGAAGGTCGTCAAGTTCCGCGTCGCCAAGGCCGCGAAGGACGCCGTTCTCGCTTAATCGATCCGGCTTTTCCCGTTAAAGGGGAAAGGTCGTGATTGACGGCGCGGGTCGTTTGACCCGCGTCCGTTTTTTTATTATACTACGAGGCATGAAAAAGCTCGTTTTATCGTTGCTCGCGCCGGTGTTCGCCGGCTGTCTTACCTCCGCTCCGCTCGAAGTCGTCGATTGGCCGGTGGAGTTCTCGAATCGCAGTTTCGAGCCACCGACCGAAATCCTCGGTACGCTTCGTCTCTCGCAGGTCGTCGTAAGCCAGCCCTACGACTCGCGCGAATTCGTCGTCTTGCGCTCCGACGGTTCCCTCGCCCGCGACGCCTACAATCGTTTCGCCGATTCGCCCGCTCAACTGCTCAAGGGTCCGACGATCAACGCTTTCGTCGCTTCCGGGCGCTTTTCCGAGGTCGTCGGCTCCAGCTCTTCGGCGGCGAGCGAGTTTTCCGCGGAAGCGACGATAACCAAACTCGCTTTCGATTGCCGCGCGGGGAAGCGCGAGGCGCTGGTGGAAATGCGAATTAAACTGCTCGATCGCGCGCGGACGATCGTCAAGACCGGCTCCGGCGTCGGGACTTGCGCGATTGGCGACGATTACGGCGCCGCCTTCGGCGAGGCGTTTTCCGACGCCATCGCCTCCGCGTTGAAGGGACTTTGATGCCGAAGCTGGCGGATATCGGAAAGAGCGTCGTCGAATGGTGGCGTGACGCGAAGGGGGGCTTCGCCTTTTTGGGCGAGACTTGCGTCGCGCTCGTTTCGCTCGTTCGCCATCCGCGTCAATTCCGATTCGCCGATTCGATGCTCGCTTTCCAGCGCGCTACTTTCGACGGGCTTCCGATTTCGACCGGAATCGGCTTTCTTCTCGGAGTGATTCTCGCTTTCCAGAGCGCGGCGGCGCTCAAGATGTTCGCGGTCGAGGTCTATGTCGCCGATTTGCTTGCAATCGGGCTTTTCCGCGAGTTGGGGCCGCTGGTGACGGCGATCATTCTCGCGGGACGCTCGGGGAGCGCGTTCGCCGCCGAAATCGGCACGATGAAAGTCGACGAGGAACTGGACGCGCTTACCACGATGGGATTGCCGCCGGTCAGGTTTCTCGTTCTGCCGCGCGTTTTCGCGGTAGTTCTCGCGATGCCGATTCTCACCGTCTTCGCGGAACTGGCGGGGCTCTTTGGCGGCGCGATCGTTCTTGAAATGATGCGGGTTCCGACGGTCGTCTTCTGGAATCACGTAACCGCCTCGTCCACCGTTTTCATGATCGTCTTCGGGCTTGTGAAAAGCGCGCTCTTCGGGCTTCTGGTCGGGCTTATCGGCTGCTCGGCGGGAATGCGCACCAAATCCACCGCCGACGGCGTGGGCGTTTCGGCGACCAAGGCGGTGGTCGGCGGAATAGTCGCAATCGCCGTTTCCGACGGAATTCTCGCGGTCTTGTGCTACGTATGGAACATCTGATTACCCTTAAGCACGTGGACGCCGGCTATCCGGGCGCGGTGATATTGAAGAACGTTTCCTTCGATATCGCGAGGGGCGAGGTGTTCATTCTTCTGGGAGGTTCGGGGTGCGGCAAGTCCACGATCATGAAGCACATGATCGGGCTCAATCCCGTTCTCGCCGGTCGGCTTACGGTAGCGGGGATGGAGTGGTCGCCGGCGACGCGTGACGCGCTCTTTCGCAAGATCGGCGTCATGTACCAGTCGGGAGCGCTTTTCGGTTCGATGACTTGCCTCGAAAACGTGCTGTTGCCGCTCGAGGAGTTCTCTGGGCTTAAAAAGGCCGAGCGAGTGGAGCGGGCGATGGCGCTTTTGAAGGACGTGGAGCTCGCCGACGCGGCGGAGAAGCTGCCGAGCGAGATTTCCGGCGGAATGAAGAAGCGCGTAGCCATCGCCCGGGCGATGGCGCTCGATCCCGAGGTCGTCTTTCTCGACGAGCCGTCGGCGGGGCTCGACCCGATAACCTCGTCGGCGTTGGACGATTTGATTCTCAAGCTTCGCGACGAGAAGAAGACGACCTTCGTCGTCGTGACCCACGAGCTTCCCAGCATTTTCAAAATCGCCGATCGCGCGGCGATGTTCGACAAGTCGCGCCGGAGCATGATCGCGCTCGGCTCGCCCGCCGAGCTGCGCGACCGTAGCGACGATCCCTTCGTCCGGAGGTTTTTCAGCAGAGGAGAATACCATGGCCAATGACAATCACGCTTCCTACGCCAAAATCGGGCTTGCCGTCGTTCTCGGCGTCGTCGCCATCGTCGGCGCGCTCGTCTATATCGGCAAGTCGGGCTCGAGCGAATACGAGTTTCTCGCGGAAACCTACTACGACAAGCCGGTCAGCGGACTTTCGGTCGGCAGCGCGGTCAACTTTCGCGGCGTCAAGATCGGCGAAGTGAGGGACATCAACTTCGTCAGCAACCTGTACGACGTCGACGGCGCCGACGCCCAGCGCATCTACATTCTGATGGCGTTTCCGAAGTCCAAGATCCTGCCCTACCGCTACGACGCGTCGCAAATCGACGGACTCATCGGGGATATGGTGAAGCGGGGACTTCGGGCGACGGTGAGCGCGAGCGGCATTACCGGGCTTTCGCGCATCGAGCTGGATTTCTCCGGCAAGGACGCGGAAGCGCCCGCGCCGATCAGCTGGGTTCCGCGCTATAGCTACATTCCGGCGGCGGCGTCGCTTTTGGACAACTTTTCCGATTCCGCGACAAGGGTCATGAACCAGATCAACAAGATGGACCTCAATTCCGCGTGGAGCAACGTGAATTCCACCGTCGAATCGATGGCCCGGACGATGGATAGCGCGCGAATCGTGATGGAATCGCTGCAGGCGGAGTTCGAGCGGATCGTGGACGACGCGGGAGAGTCGGCGGAATCGATGAAAAGCGTCCTCGATGAATTGAAGCAAAACCCGTCGCTGCTGATTCGCGAACGCGTTCCCGCGCCCTTGCCCGAAACCCGGCGGTGATGGGACGGCCGAATATTTGGTATAATATGCGTCAAGGTATGAAGTTCGAGGACAATCTCAAGAAGCTCGAGACGCTGGTCGCGAAGATGGAAGGCGGCGAGCTGAAGCTCGATGAAATGATCAAGGCGTTCGAGGAAGGACGCAAATTGGTCGCGGACTGCCAGGTCGAACTGGAGTCGATTCGCCAGCGCATCGAGAAGGTTACCAAGGACGGCTCGGTCGAGGAAATGAAGTTATGAGCAAGCGCATCTACGTGCAGGCACAGGCCGATCACATCGAATCGCTCTTTCGCGGTTCGCCGCTTTCGGCGCTCGAGGAACTCGTTTGGAATTCGCTGGACGCGGACGCGCGGGAGGTCAAGGTCGATCTCATCACCAATCCGCTCGGCGCGGTCGAGGCGGTTCGCGTGAGCGACGACGGCACGGGCATCGACGTTCTTAACGCCGACCGTACCTTCGGCAACCTCGGCGGCAGCTGGAAGCGCGAGAGCAAGGCGACGGTGAACGCGGCGCGACGCTTGCACGGACGGCACGGACGCGGCCGCTTCAAGGCGTTCGCGCTCGGTTCGCGGGTCGAGTGGCGCACTACGATGAAAGCCGGAAGCGAGATGATGTCCTACGTGATCGTCGGCGAGGCGGAAAAGCCCGGCGAGTTCGAGATCGAAAGCGCGCCGACCGGAGTCGCGACCGGAACCGAGGTCTACGTTACCGGCATTAAGGCGACTTGCGATTCGCTTTTGGACGCGGGCGAGACGGTGCAGTGTCTCGCGGCGAAGTTCGCGCTTTACCTGAAGAGCTACCCGAACGTCCGCATCTACTTCAACGGACTCCCCGTGACCCCGGTCATCGTCCAGAAGCGCACCACCGACTACAAGCTGTCGATCGAGGGCGGCGCGGAGGCGAAGCTCGAGGTAATCGAGTGGAAGCGGAAATTCGTCGGTTCGGGTCGTCTCGTTTTCGCCGGTCCCGACGGCTTCCAGCTCCACGAACAGCCCGCGGGCGTCCGCTCGGGCGTCGGCGCGTCGTTCACCGCCTATCTGATTTCGCCGCGCTTCCCCGCGCTTAACGCCGAGAACGCGCTCGTGATGGACGAGCTCAATCCCGAAGTGCGCGCGTATCTCGACGAAACCAAGCGCGTCCTGAAGGCCCACTTCCTCGCGCTCGGCGAGGAGAAGAGCGCGTTCGAGCGCGAGTGGGAGGAACGCTTCGAGGCGCTCTCCAAGGAAGAGCGCAAGGAACTCCTCGCGATTCTCAAGCGTTCGCTCAAGGCGAAATGAAGCTGTCGGTGAAGCTATGCCTGATCGTCGCTTTCGCGTATTTCGCGGCGGCGATTTACGGCGAAGTGCAGTATCGGCTCGCGGAGATCGGCGACGTTACCGCCGCCTACAACCTCGTCGATACGACGGCGCGGTACTTGCCGCCGTCGGCGGAGCATTGGCTCGGAACCGACGGACTCGGTCGCTCGGTCGCGCTGCGGCTCGTGCAGGGAACGCGCATCGCCTTTTACGTGGGCGTTCTTACCTCGCTTATCGCGATTCCGCTCGGGGTGGTCCTCGGGCTGTTGGGCGGATACTTCGGCGGCAAGATCGATTCGCTCGTCGTCTGGGCGACGGCTACCGTGGCGTCGATGCCGGGGCTGCTGTTCATTCTCGCGATTTCGCTCGTCGTCGGCAAGGGACTTCTCGGAGTGATCGTCGGCATCGGGCTTACGACCTGGGTCGGGACTTGCCGCACGATTCGCGCCGAGGTCATGAAGCACAAGGATCGCGCCTACGTGCAGGCGGCGAAGACGCTCGGGTACTCCGATTGGCGGATCATGTTCCGCCACATTCTCCCGAACGTCGCCCACATCATCCTGATCCAGTTTTCGATTCGCTTTCCCTCGTCGGTGGCGACCGAGGTGTTTATCTCGTTTCTCGGCATCGGCGTACAGGGCGAACCTTCATGGGGAGTTATGATCAACAACGCGCGGATGCGGCTTTGGCAGGGAGTGTGGTGGGAGATGACCTTTACGACGATTGCGATTTTCATGCTGGTGCTCGTATTCAACCATCTCGCCGACTATCTGCGCGATCGGTTCGACCCGGCTTTGCGATCGGAAAGGTAGGAAGAAATGGACTTGCCGCTCAAACTCGTTCGCCCGCTCGTCGTTTTCGACATTGAATCGACCGGCGTTTCGCCGCGCAAAGACCGGATAATCGAGCTCGCGGCGATCAAGGTCGACGTCGACGGCACGGAAGAGACGAAGTGCTGGCTCCTCAATCCGACGGTGCACATTCCCGAGGAGACGACGGCGATTCACGGCATCGCCGACGAGGACGTGAAGGATTGCCCGACTTTCGCCGACAAGGCGAAGGAGATTTTCGCCTTTTTCGAGGGTGCGGACATTTCCGGCTTTAACGCCGATCGCTTCGACGCGCCGTGTCTCGAAGAGGAATTCGCGCGCGTCGGACTGAACTTCGCATCGCTAAGGCGCAAGCACGTGGATGTCCAGCGCATCTACCATCGCATGGAACCGCGCGATCTTTCGTCGGCGGTGAAGTTCTATCTCGGTCGTTCGCACGACGGGGCTCACGGCGCGGAAGCCGACGCGAAGGCGACCTTGGAAGTCCTCAAGGCCCAGCTCGGCCGTTACGCCGAGGTGCCGCGCTCGCCGGACGCGCTCGACGAGTGGATTGCGCCGCACGATCCGCTGAACGCCGACCGGAGCGGACTCTTTCGCTGGCGCGACGGCGAGTGGACGGTGAACTTCGGCAAGAAGAAAGGCGAGAGCTTGAAGCGCATTATGCTGAACGAGCCGGGATTTCTGAAGTGGATGGTCAAGGGCGACTTCGACGCCGACGCGCGGATGATCGCCGCCGACGCGCTGGAAGGAAGACTTCCTCCCGCACCGAAATCTTTGGTATAATAAAGGGCGTGATGAAGTTCAAAACGATACTCCTTTTCGCGCTCGCGCTTTGCGCGACGTCTTCCTTCGCCGTTTCGAAGGTACGGCTCATTTACGGCGAGAAATGGCAGAAGGCCGGACGCGACGTGAAGAAGATGATGGAATCGAAGGAGTGGAACTTCGAGGCGCGCGGAAGGTACACGACCGAGTTCATCAACGAAGAGGGCGATCGGGCGGTGCCGGAAAACCGCGATTCGCGCGGCAAGCCGATGTCATGGAAGTTGCCGGTGGCGTTCGTTTTCGACGAGCACAATCGTTGCTATTGCGTAATCGAGAACATCCCCTACAACATTTCGGCGAAGAAGTTCGTCGCCAAGCTGAAGGCGGTGGACAAGAAGCGCGAGGAAATCGAAAAGCAATTCGGCACGGACACGCTCGACGGTTGCGGGCGGCTGATGCAGGCGATGGAGAAGTACGTCGGCGGGCCGAAGCGCGTGATCGAGCCGATGTTCTACGGCGACGTCTTCGAGAAGCTGAAGAAGCTGGATCCCGAGGACAAGGAGGGCTGGCAGCGCCACTTTACGATGGACGACGGGCTGTTGATCGTCGAGAAGGCGACGGAATTCCGCAAGGACAAGAAGGTCGCCGAGGGCGAGAAGTACATCGAGCGCGAACTCTCGCTGCCGCGCAAGCACCTTACCAAGGAGCAGATGCAAGGGTTGTTGATGGCGAAGTTCGCGCTTTACGCGCCCGACGATCCGAAACAATGGTCGCCCGGTCAGAAGCGGCAGGAACTGATCGATCTACTTAAGAAAGTCGCCGAGTTCGACGAACGCACGCTTTGGGGCACGGCGGCGCTCGGTTGGCTCAATCTGCTCGGCGAGCCGCAACTTTCGGTCTATTGGGGTTGGCACAACGGCGACTTTCCGGTCGGCCGCTTCGAGACCAAGATCAAATACGGCGTCGATCACGCCTTTCCGAAAGCGGGCGACTACACGATCGAGTTCGTCGGCAAGAGCGGCGCTTCGCTCAACGTCGATTCGATTTCGCTTTATTGCCACGGCGAGGGCGACGAATTCGAGGAAGTCGCCAAGCTGACGCGCGCGCCGTTCACTTTCAAGCTCAAGCGCCCTTACGCGGGCAAGTTGACGCACATGATCGTTCGGGGTAATTGCGGTGGGCAGAATTCCACCGGCGAAATCCGCATCGAGCGCAACGTCCTGAGGCCGCGCAAGGAAGCCAAATGAGCGAGGGCGCGTTTTTCCAGGATCTCGCGATTTTGATGGCGATCGCCGGTATCGCCGCGATTATTTTCGCGCGACTCAAGTGGCCGAAGGTGCTCGGCTACATCGCCGCGGGCGTGTTGATGAGCGGATACACTTGGGGCGGGAGCTTCTTGCGCGACACCGAATCCGTCCGCACCATCGGCCAGCTCGGCGTGGTCTTTCTGATGTTCGCGATGGGGCTTTCGTTTTCCGCACGGGATTTGAAGCGCATTCGCTCGGTCGCGCTTCCTTCGGCGATTGTCGATACGGTGGTGATGATTTGGCTCGGATATACCATCGGCAGGCGCGTTTTCGGCTGGGGCGCGGTGCAGTCGTTCTTCCTCGGGATTGCGATTTGCGATTCGGCGACGACGCTGCTCGCGAAGGTCATGGACGAGCTCGGTTGGCGCAATCGGCCGTTCGTGAAGTACGTCCTCGGAACTTCGGTTTGCGAGGACATAATCTGCGTCGGCGCGATTGCGGTCGCGACCGGATTCGCCGCGGGCGGCGGAATGTCGGCGGGAGCGTTCGCGCTTTCGCTCGGAGAGCTCGCGGTATTCTTCCTCGCGGTGCTCGTGTTCGGGCTTGTGTTCGTGCCGCGGCTTCTTGATTCCATTGCGAAGTGGAAGGACGGCGAGGCACTTTTATTGGCGATTCTCGGCGCGTGCTTCTTTGTCTCCTATCTCGCCTATCGCTTCGACTATTCGCTCGCCTTGGGTGCGTTCCTGATCGGGTTCATCGGCGCGTCCAGCGAGGTGAAGAACAAAATCGTGGCCTTCGTCGAGCCCCTGAAATCGATGTTCGCCGCCATGTTCTTCGTCTCGATCGGCCTGTTGGTCGATCCGTCGGCGCTTCTCCGTTATCTGCCGCAGATTTTGCTCGTTTCCGCCGTAGTCGTCGTCGGCAAGGCGCTCAACAACTCCATTGCCGCCCTGGTGTGCGGCTTGGACGTCAAAGCGGCGGTGCAGCATGGCTTTTCGCTCGCGCAAATCGGCGAGTTCGCGTTTATGGTCGCGATTCTTTACGCGGGTATCGTGGGGGATAGCGAAAATCCGCTTTTCCAGATTGCGGTCGGCGCGTCGCTCGTGACGACGCTTCTAAATCCGATTATGGTCGGCGTTTCCGATCGCGCGGGCGACATGGTGGAGCGGCTGGTGCCGGCGAGGGCGAAGGAGCATCTCGAAGCGTACCGCACGTGGCTCGCGAAAATCGGCGCGTCCAAGGGCTCGGTGGCGTTTCTCGCGTTTCGTTCGGCGGCGACGAAGCTCGTTCTTTACGCGGTATTGATGTTCGCGGTCGCGACGACTTGCGTACTCGTAACTCGGCTCGACTTCTCGCGTTTTTCCGCGTTTGTGGAGCGCTACGACGAGCTTATCGGCTTCGTTTTCGCGAACTTCTTCGTCGTCGTCCTTTTGCCGATGATCATTTTCGCCACTCGCGCGATGGGCGACGCTCTCGCCGAAATGTTGGCGGGCTCGGACACTTCCTCGCGCTGGCTCAATTCGCTTCGCGAACTCGTACGCTACATCGTTCGCGTCGCGGTGCTCGCGGTGTTCTTCATGGAGTGGACGATGATCAACGTCTCGCTCGCGCCGAAGGGCGTTTGGCCGCTTTGGATAGTGCTTGCGATCATAATCGCGACGGCGATAATCGGGTGGAGGTTCTTCCTCAAGACGGGTCGACGCGCGGCGACGCGCTTCGTTGAGGCGCTTTCCGCCGAGGAGCGGCGAGAAGGACTTAAAAAGACGATGACCGTGGAAGTGCCGGAAGGGACGTTCCACGTCTTCACGCTGGAAGCCGCCTCGCCGGCGATTGGCGGCACGGTGGTCTCGCTCGATATCCGCGCGAAGACGGGAGCGTCGATAGTTTCCGTGGAGCGCGCCGGAAAGATTACCCGCAATATCGGACCGGAGTGGGAGTTCGCGGTCGGTGACAAGCTCGTCGCACTCGGCGAAAACGCCCAAATCGCCGCGTTGAAGGACTTATTGGGAATTACCTCGTAGGAAAGGTAAAGGAGCGGAGGGGTTACCTCCGCTCCTTGTAGTCGTAGTATCAAGTTGTAGTGGTAGAGTGGAATTTTCATCCTTTCTACAACTACATCTATTCACTACAACTACTGCTCACAGTAGATGCGATGCGAGACGGTAGTGCCGTTCTGCTTGACGAGCTTCAGCGTGACCGTGCTCTCGGGGTCGCACCATTCGCCGTCAGGATGCTGCGAGGCATCCGGCCAGAAGCCGTTCGCGTTGCTCGTGATGGTCGTGTCCGTCGAAGTGAGGCCGGTCAGTTCCTCTTCATCCGTCTCGCCGTCCTCGGTGAGAAGCGTGATGTAGAGTTTGTCTCCGTCCTCAAGCTTGAGGTTCGTACCGTGGAGAACGCCTTGATGCTCCCACTTCGTGTGGTCGACTTCGAGTCCCTCGGCCTGCATGTGGGTCATCGTCGGGGTCGGAGGCGTAGCGGAAGGAAGAACGGTGATGTTCTCCTTCTCCACGACTTCCGGCTCGGGCGAAGTGCCGTTCTTGCCGAACGCGGTGACGCGAAGGACGTATTCCTTGCCCGGCAAGACCGCGTCGAAGTCGAATATCGTCGGGAGCGAAATTTTCGTCTTTCACGGTAACGACAACCCGACGCAGTACGACCCCGGCTTCGCGAAGACCTTCTCGATCGGCGCGAACTCGGTCGAAGCGGTTCGTATGTACCGCGACGAGAGCTGCCGTTCGGACATCCTCGCCGTCGATTGGTCCGAGGACGTTCAGGTCGTCTCCTCGATCTGCGCGAAGCGTATCACCGTCTCGTAAACGCGGTGAAATACCCGGAGCGGGCCAAAACCCGCTTCGGGTCGCTTAATATGCCCATTTCCCCCCAATTTCACCTCCCCGAAGGGTCTTGCGGCGGCCGCGGCGTCGGCCGCACCCCCGTGACCCCGTTTAATCCCCGCGTAATGCCGTTTAAAAACTCGCCGCGCGTTTTGGACGGCTCGTTGCCCGTCTCGGGCCTCCAAGCGCTCCTACGGCCATTTTCGAAGGACTTTTGACCCCATGTGGAAGAAACTTACCGCCGAAGACCTCGCCTCGAAGCTTTCCCAGCGCGAAATCGACGCCTATTCCCGCTCTTCCTTCGCTCAAACCGAACCGGTCGACGCGCTCCTTGATCACACCGTCGAAGAGGTTCGCGGCTTCATCGCCTCCGGACGGAAGTGCGTGCTCGACCCGAATGAGTCCACCATCCCCGCGATGCTTACCTCGGCGGTGCTCGATTACGTCACCTTTAATCTCCTTAAAAGAATCAATCAACCCGTATCCGACCCGCGCACCAAGGCCTACGACCGCGCGGTCGCGCTTTTCGACAAGCTCGCGACCGGTGCCATCGTTCCGCCCGACGGCGGCGAAAACGCTACGCCCAAGGAATCCTTCACCGACCTCACCCGTCCCTCGATTGCGAAGAAGCCCCGCACGCTCGGGCGCCAACACGAAAGCGGTATCTGATGTTCCATATCGACATATCCACGGCCTTCGTCAAACGCGAAATCTGCCCCTCGCGCTCGGATGCGCTCGAGGCGGCGGCCCGTGGAGTGTCGAATCTCCTGATCGCCCACCTCCGCGACCGCAACCGCTCCCGCCCGGCGAAGACGAACGGCATGCCGAAGTCGAACTACTACGCCGACGCCGCGCGCTCGGTCACGACTTCGCTCGACGGCTCCACCGCCACCGTCTCGATTACCAAGGAGGGCATCAACCTCCATCTCCACGGCGGCACCGTGCGCCCCGATAACGGCCACAAGGCGCTCGCCATTCCGGTCGATCCGTCCGTCGCGGCGATGTGGCCGAGCGAAGCTGGTGGCAAAAAGAACCCAGCCCACGCCCTCGTTTGGCCTAAAGGCAAATCTACTGGTCGCATCATAAACCGAGAAGACGGAAGGACGCTTTGGGTTCTCGTTCCCCAAGTCACGATTCCCGCCGACCCGACCGTGCTGCCTTCCCACCTCGACCTCGTATCCGCCGCCATCAACGCGGTAAGGGAGTTGTCTCGATGACCGCCGCCGAGATGATACTTAAAAAGGCGCTCGTCGGAAGCGACATCCCTTCGAAAGAATGGTCACGCGTCCAAGCCGGACTTCGCGAACGCGCGTTTTTCTCCGCACACATCACCAAACTCAGAATCCTCGAGGAACTACGAAAGGAAACAAGCAACGTCGCCTCTGGCGAGAAGAGCGCGTCGGAAGTCCGTCGCGACATTCGTAAATACCTCGAAAAAGCCGGCTACACTCCCGATCCCGGCGACGAGGGAACGATTAAGGATCTCTTCTCGCGCGCGCGTCTCGATGTGATCATCAAGACGAACGTCGATCAGGCGCGCGGCTGGGCGCAACATCTTGAAGCAACTACGGCGGGCGCGCTTAAAGCGTTCCCGGCTTACGAGCTCGTCCGCGTCGAAGAGCGCGAGCAGCCTCGCGACTGGGCGGCGAAGTGGGCCGCCGCCGGTGGTCAGTTCTACGGCAGCCGGATGATCGCCCTTAAGACCGATTCGATTTGGACGCGCATTTCCCGCTTCGACAATCCTTATCCTCCCTTCGACTACAATTCCGGGATGGGCGTCGCCGACGTCTCTCGTTCCGAGTGCCTGGCGCTCGGCGTTATCTCCGAAGACGACGAGCCGCAGACTCCGCCTCCCAGAACAAGTTTCAACAATAACCTTTCGGCGGAACTTCCGATGCGCGACGACTCCAACGAAGCCAAGTATCTGAAAAGGATTTTCGAAGATCAAATACGCTTTGATGGGAATATAGTGCACTGGGAAGGAGAATTGATAAAACAAGTGATGTCCGGAGCGAAGAAAAAAGTATCACTCGGAGTTGGCTTTAATGGGAAGAAAGTATCACTCTCCCACAACTACTTTAAAGAACACCTCCAAAAGCACTATCAAAAAAACGAAACAAGAAAAGACAATATCCCACTAGAAGACAGCGACTACGAACTACTTCCATCATTGTGGCGCAAACCTGATTCCGTTAAAGATGGCGATGAAGGCCGAAGTATTCTCAAGATGGAAACTTTCGACGGCGGAACGCTACAACTAATCTACGACCCAAACGAAGGAATTCGCAGTTTTTACAAAAAGAAAAATCCGCAGGGAGCATCGTAGTCTTGATCTGCTTTCATGGCAGGAGCACTCCGATCTGAACCAACGGACATAAGAATGATAACACAAAACCTTAAAAAAAGTCAACCATGAAAATATCCGACGTTCAAAAGTTCATTAAAGACGAGTTGATGAAGGATCCGATCTTCTCCACCGTCGACGTCGTCTGCGCCGACGAGCAGGATTCTCTCGCCA
>JAZRWB010000042.1:0-49526 GCA_045599445.1 Kiritimatiellia bacterium
TCGATGGCCGCGACTCGCCGCATGGCGTAGAGAATAGCTGCGTGGGCTTAAGCGGGTTAGGGTTTTACTCCACACGATAGCGTCACTTCGGGATGAAGAATAGTTTGGGCGACTGTTCTCGCTATAGCGTCACTCGAAGTCGATAATAGCGTCACTTCGGTGAGCGAACAAAAGCAGCTCCTCAGGGTCCCTCGACGAATACGTCGTATCCCTTCGCTCGCTCTTTTGCTTCGCTCACCTACGTTCGCAACGGGCGCTACGCGCAAATGAGTGCCCGAAACGACTGTATCAACTTCTCGTTCCGCAACTGGCACTGGCGCACGACCTTACTGGTGGCAGGCGCGAATCTCCATATATGGACATGTAAATCTCCAAGTATGGAGATTGCAATGTCCATACTAGGACATGGTAGGTGTCCATACATGGAGATCGGCGTGTCCATACATGGACATGGAGGGGGTCCATACATGGAGATTGATGTCTCCATATATGGACATGGCCGACCGCTCGGGCGGACGTTTGCAAGCGGTCGGAGAGTGCTGAAAAACGCCAAAACTGCGACATTTTGTCGCGCCTTAGCCGTTTTAATAACCCGCCGTAGTCGGAAAGGCGCTCGGCGGCTTTCCGGGCTACTTATTTTTGGGTGGTTGACTTGCACGAAGGCAGTTTGATATAATTGCGACGTTCTGTGGGGAGAAATCCACCTTTGGTCGCCGGAATCCCGAAAGGGAGGAGGGTGATGAGCCGTCCAGGATGCCGAGAGTGGTTTTGGACGAGGTTGCGAATAAGGGCGCAAGTCCGAAGCGTAGCCAGTGAACGTCGTTCACGTATCGAGCTTTAGAAGAAAACCGCTATTTTCTTAGAAGTAAAGCGACATACGGGAACGCGTTGCGTGTAATTCACGTGGCGCATTCTCTATTTGTGTTTTACTTCGGGCTCTTAGCGGTGCCTCTTCTAAGACATTGATAGCATGAGTGCGCCACTCTTTTTTCGCGTTTAAGGGAGGTGTCAAATAGAACGCGAGTTCGGGAGAAGAAGTTACGAATAAAAATTTGTCAGAATTCGATTGTTGAATCACCTATTATTGTGTAGGCAAAAAATAAAAGGAAATATTCTATGAAAAAACTAATACTTGGTCTTGTAGTTGGAGCAGTTGCGCTAACTGGTTGTATCTCTGCGCCCATGTCGCCGATGGATTCCCGGGTTACAGTTGCGCCTAATTTAGGTAATAAGCTCTATGTTACTGATGTTCGGTGCGCAAAGGGATCAAGCGAATATCTGACTTTTCAGGCCAATGTGGTGAACAACACGGGTTCCGAGTTGATGGTTCAATGGAAGGTGCAGTGGCTTGATGCCGATGGAATCGAGATTGATTCTGCGGTTTGCACATGGAGCGATGCCGCAATTCAACCTTATGACATTAAGGGAATGAAAGGGACTGCTCCGCGCAAGGATGCGGTTGATATGAGGTTTTATGTGCGAGCAATGGATTAAACAAATAAAGGAGGTAAAAATGAAAAATATGATTGGAATTATGGTTTTGTGCGCTATTATGGGGGCACAAGTTGGTTGTACAACAACTACGCGTAGGTTTGCTGCTAATGAAACTCGGCAAGCCGTTGCCGGATATGCAGAGGAAGACATTCAGCTTGCAATTTCACGCGCATTGCAGTCAATCTTGTCATTGGATCGAATCAAACTTCATGATGGGGCGAATAGAGCGGTGATGATTGTCGAAAACATCAAGAATAACACTAGCTCACGGGGTTCGTTTGCCGGAGCGCTTGCACAAAATCTTGGTCAACGCTTGCGCAAGGAATTGACCAATAGCGGGAAAATTGTGGTGCTGAATAGGGATGCTGCCAAATATGCGACGGTAAAGATTAATCCACAATATCATCTGTCCGGAGTGCTTAATGAACGGTATCTTCGTCAAGATAACGATGATGTGCAGCGTGAATATAACCTTATCTTAACTATGGTTGATTTGGCAACTGGACTTGAATTCTGGCAAGAGGATATTCAGATAGGCAAACTTGTCGGCGAAGAAAATATCAATAAGTAACATAAAACAAGAAAGGAAAATAATATGAAACATAAATTAATTGGAAAGTTAATGCTTGGGATCGCCTTGATGCCGATTGCGCTTGTGGCTGAGGATTCGGCAGCAATCTCTGCAGAAGGGGCGGAGTCAATCAATAAAGATGCAACGACCTTTGTTACGTCTAAAGAACTCATGCAAGAGATGTTTGATGAATATGCAAAGGCGCGCGGAATTGCATCGTATGGCACTCCCAATGAAAAAGGCGCGACGTATTTTTGCGGTTCGGCGACGGTTAAGGCAAATGTAAAATCTGCATCGTTCGTCAAGTCGCGCGCCATTGCCTATGATGTTGCGTATCAAGATGCGGTTGCTAAACTTGTTATGGACCTTACAGGTCAGGAGATGTTCAAGTCGGTTCGTGAATATTTTGACGATCAATCCGACGATCGTCTTAATGCTCCAGCTAATTTTGACGAATCGCAGACAGGGATTCTGAAGAAATTGGCGGTTTTAACCGAGGCGAAGCTCGATCAAGGGCTTGCAAAAATGGGCATTGATCCTTCAAAATACACCGCGATGAAGCCAGAACAAAAGAAGCAGCTCTTTATGGATTCGCTTGTTAAGCAATCAACGCGCAAGGCGTTTTATTCGGCTGCCGGATTTTTACCAGTTCAAACGTTTGAAACTCGCACAGAAAATGGGTTTTATACTATTGGTGTAGTTATTCGTAGTGATGCCGATTGCACTGAAATTGCAAAAAGTCTTCGTGCAAAAGCTCGCCCGGTTATTTGCCGTGAATCGGGGCTAACTATTCAAGAAGCGCTTCCGGCGGACGAAGAATTGCTTACTCAATTTGGAGTGCGGCTTTACTTTGATGAAGCTGGAATGCCGGCACTTCTTTCGTTTGGTCAATGGGGATCGTCCTTTACTGGCACGGATGAAAGGAAGATCGAGCGTGCGATGGAAAGTGCGTTTGCGCAGGCAGAGGCCTCGGCGAACGAGCAGTTGACGGCATTCATTAATTCAAAGATTGCCGTGGCGGAGATTGCCGAGCGGGGGGAAATAGAAAATGAAAACCTTAAGTTTAATGATGATGGGAGTGTAAATCAAGAAGAATTTGTGAAGATCATTGATCGCGTTATTAAGTCAAGCACGGTCACCGGGAATGACTCGTTGATTGGGCGTAGCACGGTGTTAAGGAAAAGCTTGGTTCATCCATCCGGGCACAAGATCGCAATCGTTGTCCGGCGCTGGAGTTTCGGACAACTTGATTCGGCCACGGCCATTCTCAATGGAGGAAAGCGTCAGCCCAAGGCGCCCTCTCCGATAAAGGCAACAACCGAAGATAGCGGAAAACGTCAAGGTCGATCGTACGATTTTTAATAGCGAACACTAATATTTTCGGAAAGGATGATGGCATGAGAAACGTTTTTACGATGATGGTAATTGTAGCGCTATCGTTATCCGCGTATGCCGCCGACAAGGAAGTCGAGTCGTCTGGCATGGGCAGTTCCTACCGTTCTGCGGTTAACGAGGCATTGATCTCGGCACTTGAGAAAGTAGGCGGAGTGACGCTTAGCGCAACGGAAAAGTCCGCAATTATCTCAACTGAAACGTCGATCATGTCATCATCCGGGGATAATGATCGTATTGCCATTGACGATTCTATTGTAAAGCACATGCAGAAGTGGGCTTCTGGAAAAATCAGTGGATATGAGGTCGTTTCGGAGCAGTTTGATCCAGCAACCGGAAAGTATAAAGTGCAGTTGTCGGTTAGAATGCCCGGGCCATACGTGGTTGGCCGTAATCCGGATGACTTGCGTCGTATGGCTGTAGTGCCGTTTCGCTCGACTAGTGGCGATTCGATATTTTGGTATGGACAGGCGGAATCGTCGTCCGCTTGGATAGCGACGCTTGCTGATAAAATCAACGAACATCTCACCCAGACGCGCAAATTTACGATGGTTGATCGTAAGTTTGACGCCGAGGTTAATGGAGAGCTTGCTCGTCTTTCGGCATCCAATGCTGCGGTTGCGGACGCAGTGCGTCTAAATCAAAAATTAGGAGCGGACTATTTGGTTGTCGGTAATGTCAAATTCTTTCCGATTGCCGCACCGGACGTGAATCCGCTAACGGGTCAAGCGATGCCTTTAACGGAGAAGTGCTTTGCCGAAATCAGCTATCGTGTCTTACTTGCGCCTACTGGGCAGCTAAAGTGGGGTGATACGGTTTCGATTGATGCCGCGAACTTTCCCGCAACGGATATCGGACATTTTATGTCAATGACAACCGAGTATGCGGCAACTGCAATTGTCGATGCGATGATGTCAAATATACTTCCGTTTGAAATTGTCGGCATTGGATCCAATGGGACCATTGTTATTGGCGAGGGAGGCAAGTCGATTGCCGAAGGAGAAAAGTTTACGGTCTATGCATTAGGGGATATGGTGACGGATTCTCGAACGGGAGAAGCTATTGATCAGATTGAGGAGCCAATAGGGACTGTTGAGATATGTTGGGTTACGGAGAAAATGAGTTATGCCAAGGTGATTGAAGGTGATGCGAAGTCGATGGTCAAGGGGTGTCGTCTTCGCCGTCCGAAAGTGATCGTGATGCCGTCGGAGCAAAAAGTTCAACCCGTCACTACTATTAAGGAAAATGGGAATGGTGGTATCGTTGTGCCATTCTAATGTAAAAGTCATTGTTAGTAAAGGGTATTAAAATGAAAAGATGTTCGATTGCTTTTTGTGCTATTGGTTTGTCAATCATGACCGCTAACGCCGCATGGCAGGCCGGGTCTGGGATTGCAAACGACCGAGCTACGGGAATGAATGATCGCGATGTCACATTTGTAAAGCGCGGCGCAGGGGCTGGCTACGGCTGGCGACAATACGATTTGCCGATCGGGCTTACAGTTCTTCCATGGAGCGTCCCCAACTTCGAAAGTTCCGTGTATGGCTTGCGATTCAATTTCGGTTGGGGAGAGTACGACGGTACATACGGACTTGATTCGGGCATATTTTCCGCGCGTAAAAACTTTGGCGGCATTTCGGCGAATATTGTCGGGAATTATGCGATGGATAGTTCGTCCGGAATTGAAATTGGATCGGTTAATATCGCAGGGACGATGCGTGGCTTGCAAGTCGGCCTGGTCAATATAGCGGATTGTTTGTATGGAGTGCAGATTGGTGTGCTTAACTTTAATCAAGCGGGGATTACATTCCCAGTTATTAACGTCGGTTGGTGAAAGGACGGCATATGCTCGTTAAGAATGTACGCATTGCCGCGCTTCTTTTTGTGGTCGCGGCATTTTGTGGTTGTCGCTCGCCAATGACGGATTACGAGAATTGCCTTGTCTCTGGCGATTATGCGGGCGCAGCGTTAATCGCCGCAGCGGAGATTGAAGAAGATGATGACGACGAGCTTATGTGGTGCTTGATGTCGGGTGGCGCAAGCCGTTTGACCGGCGATAGCGACAAGGCGATTGCTCAGTTTGATAAAGCGGAAGACATTATGATCGACCACGACGGGGAGTCGGTGTTCGCTCGTGGTGTAACGGGGGCATGGGCAATGATTACCAATGATAAGGCTTTCCCGTATGATGGCGGCGGGCAAGATCGGATTATGACATGCTTTTACAAGGCGATTGATTTTGCCGCAAAGGGCAATCCGGATGCCGCAAGAACAGAATTCAACCGAGCTGCGCAACATCAGGAAAATTGGTTACATGAGCGTAGGCAGGAAATTGCAGATGCCCAAGAGCGCATGGAAAAAGACGCCGAGGCGTACAAAAAAGAAAAGCAATCCAATGATTCCGGTAACAAGAAAAACGTGGCAATTGACAGCGGAAAGGTAGTTGACGGTGCATTTGCAAATGCAGATTTTGTTTCCCAAGTTAAAGCCCAGGCCGGATTTAATATAGACACCGACGGCATTTTGGACAGTCTTTTACCGGCAGATTGGATGAATCCGTACGTTTCGCATGTAACGGGAGTGTTTCGTTGGTTAAATAATGATGAATGCCGCAATTATTTAAAGGATGCCGCATCATATAGCCAAAAGAATCAGGTCGCAGTTCAAGACTTTTCGCAGATTGAGGATGGAAGTAGGCCTCAAAATCAAGTTTGGATTTGGCTTGAAGAAGGGCTTTGCCCCAAGCGAGAGGAATGGCGAATTGATCTGCCGCTTATCCTCATTCCGTATGCGAATAAGTACATTATGTATGCGGGGATGGCGTTTCCGCGTTTAGTCTACCGGCAGTCCGCAGGGGCAAATTGGCAAGTAGGAACGACGCCAATGACGGAATTGGTTGATATGGATGCTAAAATCAAAACGGAGTTTGATGTATACTTCCGAGGCGCATTAACGCGTGAGATCACTCGTACGGTCGTCAAAATCGGATCGCAGGTTGCATTAGGAGTTGTTGCGGAAAATGTAAGAGACACACGTACAAAGTATGCGCTTAAAGCTTCGCAAGTTGCATTGGCGGCGTGGGCGGCGGGCGTAACGGGAGCCGATACGAGAAGTTGGACGACATTGCCCAAGAAAGTTTATGTTGCGCGTATTACGCGGCCAAGTGATGGCAAAGTCATCCTTTTTGGGGCATGCGGGAAAGTTGCGGAGGTTGAAGTTCCGCAAGGAAACTCCATGGTTTTTGTGACAAAGCCATCTGCGCAAGGATCGGCATCGGTAAGGGCCGTTACTTATCCGTAGGTACGCAGGTAAAGTATTTACTTTAAAACGAAAATGAAACGAAGTCGCATATTTTCAATCTTGATTTTTCTGACGGCTTGCGCTTGCTTGTCGAGTGTTGCCGACGTAGTATATACTGGAGGGATGACTTCTAGTGGAATCGAATGGTTTGTTTTCGATGGAAACTGCCTTGGCGGCGGAAGAAATTATACGGTGGAGGAAATGGTGGATGACGATGTCGGTGGCGCACATCCGGTTCCCACAAATGACCGCTGGGCTATTACTGGGTATTCCGATTTCTCGGGTGCGCTTACCATACCATCGTATGTGTATGGGTACGTTGGGGTAGATGTAACCGGCAAGGAAATTTGGAGGGATTATTCGATAACCACCGTGGGTCGGAAAGTGCCCGGGAGTAAGCCTTTTGAATTTCTTACTTCTGCGGTTGTGAGCGAGGGTATCGGCACAATAGAAGGGGCGTTTAACGGCGCTTCCGGGCTCGTGTCCGTGTCGTTGCCGTCAACGCTTCGAAAAATCACGAATTGCGCATTTTGTGGATGTACTTCATTAAGGACTATTGACATTCCCGAGGGAGTTACGGAAATCGGCGATTCGGCCTTCAAAGGATGCACCGGAATAGAAACTATTGTGCTCCCTTCATCACTGCAAGTGATTGGCAATAGCGCATTCGAAGGGTGTACGGGGCTTCGCAACATCGTTATCCCTCCCTCTTGCAAGTCAATAGGATCGAGCGCATTCCTCGGTTGCACGGCGTTGGAATCACTGTCACTTGGAAATTGCGAGGAGCTTGGCGAATATGCATTTAAAGATTGCAAATCATTGCAATCGCTGGTCGTGCCATCGTCTTTGACGAATATCCCGGCTTCGGCGTTTCGCAATTGTGTTGGGCTGAGAAGTCTTGTTATCGAGGAAGGCGTTGAAACCGTGTCGGGGACGGCTTTTAAGGGGGATGTCAATTTTGAGAGCATCTATGTCGGCAGCACGGTCACTAACTTGAACTTTAGTGGTTATAACGGTCCCGATGCGTCGAAAGTCGTGAGCGCGACATTTTGCGAGTTACATCCACCCAAATATGTGGCGAAGGCGTTCTTGCGGAACTTTACCGGCGTAGTTTATTATCCTCCGACCTATGCCGACGAATGGGCGAAGGCGTTGGATGACGCTGGAATCAGCAATCATAAGGCGTGGACCAGAATAGGTGAAACCGATCCTGGTTCGGTCGCCGTCGAGGGCGTTGAGGTGGAATATTCTTGGCTTTCAAAATATGGCTTGATGAAAGACGCATCGCCAGATACCGCAGTCAAGGCAAAAACTGGCAAGAAGGATTATGGCGGGAACGACCTATATGTATGGCAAGACTATGTTGCCGGAACCAATCCTACCAACCCCGAGGATGTGTTTAAGTCTTCAATTACCTTCGCCGAGGGTAAGCCGATTATTACTTGGTCGCCTGAACTCTCGGCGTCAGAAGCCGCGAAGCGCGAATACAAGATTTTCGGCAAGGTCAAGATCGACGACAAGGACTGGGTCTCGGTTGATGGCGATACCGCGAACTTCAATTTCTTCAAGGTTTCCGTTGGCATGAAGCCCTGACGAAAACAATCAATGGCTTCAGGACTCCCGTGGTCGTCGATTGCAGGAATCCGAAGCGTTTTTATCAAGTACAAAATAAGGAGAATGCAATGACACTTGGACAGCTGGCAAGAATGAGCGGGCGCGGCGCGCTTGTGCTTCGCAAGATGGATATTAACGAGACAGGGCCGAATTTCGTCCACATTGAAGGTCGAAGCGCTGGGCTTCTCTCTTGGCTCTGCACAGTTGTAGGCATTGACACGACGACCGTTTTCGATGTCTATGAAGATCGCATCGAGTATTCGGGCGGTTCGCTTTCCGGTGCGTTTACCGAAACGATTCCACTGACGCGAATCAGCAACCTTGGAACAGGATTTCTCAAGCCGTTTCTTTATGCGATGCTGGCGTTTGTTAGCTTGCTTCTCGCAATTCCAACGCTTGGTATTTCTCTTATACTGACCGCGCTTTTTGCATTTCTCTATTGGACGCGCAAGTCGCTGCTATTGTATTTTATTCCCCATAGCGGTAGCACGACGTTTATGGCATTCAAGCGTAGCCTGATCGAGGGTATCGCCTTGGACGCTCCAACGGCCGAGCGAATCGTGAAGATTGTTTCCGATCTTGTCGAAAAGAACACCGCACGATAAGGAGGTCTTGTTATGCAGTTGGCTACTACGGCAATGCTGTTTGGCGAAAGGGCGCTTGTCGTCAAGGAGTGGAAGGTAGATCCCAGCGCAGAGATACCTGTTCGCATTAAAGGACGCAAGGCGGGGATTATCGCATGGTTGCTGTCGCTGCTGGGATTCGACACGACGACAACGCTTGAACTTCACGAAAATCACGTGTCATTGGCGGAAGGATCTCTTGCGGGACAGATACGCGAAGTTGTGCCGCTGACCGGCGCGTGCAATATCGGAACGGGGTATCTCAAACCTTTTGGATATATAGCGGCCGCAATAGGTTGCGTTTTTTGGGCATTGGTCTCGATGTTCAATGATAACGCAAGCACTTGGGCCATTGTATGGCAATTGATTCTTGCGCTCGGCTTTGTCATCATGTATTTCCTCAATAAATGCATGGTTCTCTATGTGATTCCCGTCAGCAGCAGTCCGATCCAAATTGCTTTCAAGCGAAGTGTGATTGAAGGAGTCGATGTCGACGTGGCATCTGCAAAGAAGGTTTGCAATATCATTGTCGATGCGATTATGTGTTCTGTACGCAAGGTGTAACTATTTACAAGTCGAGTAAAACGAAAGGAAAATTATGAAAAAGTTACTGTGCACGATTGCGCTGGTTGGCATTTTGACGGGATGCGGGAAGGAACGCTTTTCCGATCCGCAGGAGTTCGTCGAACATTATGGGCAAGAACTCCTTGGCGAATATTTTAAGGCCAGTATGGAACTTATGGCGTACAAGGGCTTTGAGTTCTCGAATGCCAAAGTCTGCATTGACCGCAATGGATGCGAATGCGTGTCGGCTTTGGTTTCGTTAATCGTACCGCGCGGCGAAGATTACTATCGGATGCTAGAATTGCCGTCTGCCGCCGGCATCTTGAAGACCTGGCCTTCAGATATGCTTTCGCGTGTTGCCGGGCAAGAGGTTTCTCTGGCGATTAACACGGCATATCGTGCGACGAGAGAGGACAAGGGCGCGCCGGTTGTCTACAGCGCATCGCCCGTTGACATTAAAAAATTCGTTTCGCCGTGGAGAACGATTCGGATCATGCGACTCAAGGATGGCGAGGGCGTGTATCATCCGATAGGGGATATCAAACAGGCCGTGCAATGGTATGCGGCGAATGGCGATGAAAGGAGCAAGATATTCAGCATCCCGACGGAGCCGTTCTATGGCGGGGCAAACGGGTTGCTTTCGGAAACGGCAATAAAGCGTTTACGCGCCGTGAAGGACGGCACGCCCGAGGCGGCCCAGACGCGCGAATCTTATGTCAAGTGGTTGGGGAGAATTGAGGATGCGATCAAAAATCTGAATGCTTGTTGTGTGACGCAGAGCGAAATTCTGGCGATGGTGCCGAGTTATGTGTCGAAGGATTCGATACCGAACTGGATTTGGGAGCGTCAAACAAAAGAGGCATCGAATGTTCGCAAAATGGTAGCCGATGCCGAAAATGAGGCATTTGTCCGCTATCGTGAAGCGCAGGATGCCGTCAGCAAAGCGCAAAACGCCAGTCGTCGCGTGAATTCGCAGGTTACGAAGGCTGAGAAGGATGTGGCGCGTGCGAAAAAGGATCTTGAGACGGATGCCAAGCAACTCGAGCGTAGCATGGAAGGGGCAGCGAAGGCGCATCGTCCTTCGGAACGTCTGAATGCGAAAATTGAACAACTGCGTGAGCGCGTGACGACGAGCGGACCGAAGGCGGTTGCCGATGCAGAAGCCGCGCTTGCGGAGCTGAAGTCCAAGGCCAAAAGTGCAGAGGATGCGCTGACGGAGGCAAAAGCCAATGAGACACGAATTGCCGAAGAGGGACAGAAGGCCGTTGCAAAGGCAAAGGCGGATGGGGAAAATGCTTTGAGTCAGGTGGAAGAACGACTGAAAGGTGAATATCAGGATCTAAAGCAGAAGAGTTCGTCAGAGCTTGAAGTGGCAATCGAAAATTGCAAGCGATTACTGGGATTGATGAAATGATAGAATAAAGTCAAGTGTTGGTGTGCGTCAATGGCGTCTGGCCCCATTGGGGCTGCTGAATGTGGTATAATAGGCGTACTATGAATTGGGAGAAAATCATCGGTGCGCTGGAGAAGCGCGGATAGGACATTCAGGGGGACAGGCCCTGAAAAGTGTGTAATGCTGGCTTGACGCGTGGATAAATATATCCTATAATATATCCACAATTGGAGAAGAGATATGATGATATCTGCCAGGGAAGTGGTTGGTATTACCGAAGCGAATCAGAACTTTTCGGCGGTAGCGCGGAAGGTTGACGAGCTTAAGCGGGTGGTGGTTTTCAAGAACAACCAGCCGAGGTATGTGGTATATTCAATTGACGAATTGCCGATGACATTGACCGATGACGAAAAGATAGACGTTGCCGCCAAAAGGGTAATGAATCGCTATCGTGAGGCGTTTAGGGAGCTTGCCAAGTGACGAAGTTTTCGCGCGAGAAGGTGCTTTTGTTGCATCAGTTGATTGCCGCTGAAACTGGCGGTGAGGTGGGATTGCGTGATCAGGCGCTTTTAGATGGAGCCCTGGAAAGCGCGTTTTCGGGAATTGCGGATCGAGAGTTTTATCCCACCAAGGAAGAGAAGGCGGCGAAGCTAGGATTCGATCTTATATCTAATCATGCGTTTCTCGACGGCAACAAGCGAATTGGGATGTATGTAATGCTGACATTCCTTGAAGTAAATGGACTTGTCGTGAAAGCGAGTAATGAAGAGGTGGCTGAAGTCGGGCTGGCGGTTGCCTCCGGCAAGATGGATTATCCTTCGCTGCTTGCTTGGGTAAAGAGCAAGATAGACGGTTAATTAGTTGGCCGCAGTATGGTACGACCCCATTGAGAGAAAGATGTTGATAACTTTTGCCCAGCGAGGAACGAGAAGTCGCCAAGGCGCATTGATTGCGGAGCGGATTTTTAGTATAATATCCCACTAATGTTCGGGTTTTTGCGCAAAAAAGCCAAGGGACCGGTCGTGTACAAGCGGCCGGAGCACTGCATTTCGCGGAAAAACATCGATCCTGACGCGCTGAAAGTGCTTTATCGGCTCTCGTCGCTCGGCTACACCGCCTATCTCGTGGGCGGCGGCGTGCGCGACCTTTTGATGGGGAGGAAACCCAAGGATTTCGACGTCGGTACGAGCGCGAAGCCCAATGAAGTCAGGCGCGCGTTTCGCAATTGCTTTTTGATTGGGCGCAGATTCCGTCTCGCCCACGTTCGCTTCGGCGAGAAAATCATCGAGACCGCGACGTTCCGTCAGAATTCCCAGACGGTGGGCGAGATTATCGAACACGCCGCCGAAGGGCCGATGGAAGACAATACCTTCGGCACTCCCCAAACCGACGCCTATCGTCGCGACTTTACGGTGAACGGGCTATTTTACAACATCAAGGACTTTTCGGTCATCGACTGGGTCGGCGGGATGAGCGACCTTAAAAAGAAGGTGATTCGCGCGATCGGCGACCCGGAAATTCGCTTCCAGGAAGACCCGGTTCGGATGATGCGGGCGGTTAAATTCTCCTCGCGTCTCGGTTTTACCATCGAGCGCAAGACGCTTGCGGCGATGAAAAAATACCATGCCGCGATTCTCAACGCCTCGGTGCCTCGGGTTTGCGAAGAGGTCTTTCGGCTTTTCCCCTACGGACACAGCAGCGAGGCGTTCAAGCTCATGTACGAGGTCGGAATGCTGGGAGACTTGTTGCCGGAGCTCGCGAAGGCGATCGCCAAGGACGGCGGCAAGCGTTCGGTCGCGTTCAAGTATCTGAAGGTGCTCGACGACTACGAGAAGATGATGAGCGAAAAGGGTTTCGAGGTTTCGAACGCGATTCGTTCGGCGGTTTTGATGGCGCTCGTCGTGAAGCGCGAACGCAAGGACGGCGCATCGCGGAGAGTCATGCAGACGATGCTCCAGTCGCTCAAGATTCCGAAGGCGACGTATTTTACGGCGACCACGCTTTTGGAAAGCTCGAAGCGCCTTTCCGTCCCGCCCTCGAAGGGCAAGACCCGCTTTATCTACAACCGCGATTTTCTCGACGCGCTCGACTTCAACCGCATTATTTTGCGGGCGGAGAAGCGCGACGAAAGCGCCCTCGACGAGTGGGCGAAACTCTACGAAGCGAAAGGAAACGAAGAATGAACCTCAAGACGAATCCCGAATTTCTGCCTATCGTCGAATGGTGGGAAAAAGACGGCAAAAGCACGGTTATCTGGGCGGTCGTGATCGCGATTGCGGTCGGCGGCTGGTACGGCTGGAAGAGCCATCGCGCATCGGTCAAGGCCGATTCCTCGGCGGCGCTCGTCGAGACCTTTACGACCGAGGAGATCGAGGACGCGGTAGCGGCCTATTCCGGCGAGAAGTCGGAAGGCGCGCTCAAGCTCAAGCTCGCGAAGAACTACTTCGACTCGGGCAAGTACGAAGAGGCGATGGCGCTTTACGAGGAATTGGGCGGCAACGCGCCGGAGGGCTTCGCGGACATCCCGGTCGTCGGCAAGGCGCAGTGCCTCGAAGCGCTCGGCAAGTTCGCCGAGGCGCAAGCGGCGTTCGACAAGTTCGCGGAAGAGAACGGGAAGAGCTATCTCGCGCTTACCGCCCAGCTCGGCGCGGCGCGGTGCATCGCCGAGGCCGGCGACAAGACGAAGGCGCTGGCGAGAATCGACGCCATCAAGGCGGCTAATAAGGGCGAGGAAATTTCACTCGTGCGTATCGAGGCGACCGAGAAATGCATTCGGCGCTTCGAGGCGGCGAAGTAACAAATCGAAGGAAAAACACAAAAATGAAAAAACTCAACAAATACGTTGAAGAAACCATCGCGTACGTACGCGAGAAACACAAAGACGAACCCGAATTCGTGCAGACCGTCGAGGAAGTTCTGAGCTCGCTCAGCCCCGTCATCGACAAGCACCCCGAGTACAAGAAGGCCGACCTTTTAAAGCGCATGGTCGAGCCGGAGCGCATGTTCACGTTCCGCGTCGTCTGGACGGACGACAAGGGCGAGACCCACACCAACATCGGCTATCGTTGTCAGTTCAACGGCGCGATCGGGCCGTATAAGGGCGGACTCCGCTTCCAGAAGAACGTCTATCCCGGAATCATCAAGTTCCTCGGCTTCGAGCAGACCTTCAAGAACTCGCTCACCGGTCTTCCGATTGGCGGCGGCAAGGGCGGCTCGGACTTCGATCCCGCGGGCAAGAGCGCGGCCGAAGTGATGCGCTTCTGCCAGGCGTTCATGACGGCGCTTTATCGCTACATCGGCCCGGATATCGACGTTCCCGCGGGCGACATGGGCGTGGGCGGGCGCGAGATCGGCTACCTCTTCGGCCAGTATCGCCGGTTGAAGGGCGTTTGGGAGAACGGCGTTTTGACGGGCAAGGGTCTCTCCTACGGCGGCTCGCTGATTCGTCCCGAGGCGACGGGCTACGGCGCGGTTTACTACCTCCAGGAAGTCCTCAAGCACGAGGGCGACACGATCGAGGGCAAGCGCATCGCGATCTCCGGCTACGGCAACGTCGGCTGGGGCATTATGAAGAAGGCGATGCAGCTCGGCGCGAAGGTTACCTACTTCGCCGGTCCCGACGGCTACATCTACGATCCCGAGGGCGTCAACAGCGAGAAGAAGCTTAACTTCATTCTTGAAATGCGCGCCAAGGATCCGATGCACTGCGAGCCCTACGCGAAGAAGTTCGGCTGCAAGTTCGTCAAGGGTCAGAAGTGCTGGGGCGTCAAGGACGTCGACATCTACATGCCGGCGGCGACGCAGAACGACGTCAATCTCGAATGGGCGAAGAAGATCGCCAAGAGCGGCGTCAAGTACTACATCGAAGTTGCCAATATGCCGACCACCAACGACGCCTTGAACTTCCTGCGCTCGCAGAAGGGCATGATCGTCGCGCCGTCGAAGGCGGTGAACGCGGGCGGCGTGGGCGTTTCGGCGCTCGAGATGGCGCAGAACTCCGAGCGGCTCGTCTGGACCGCGGACGAAGTCGACGCCCAGCTCAAGAAGATGATGAAGACGATTCACGACGCCTCCGCGAAGGCCGCGAAGGACTACGGTCTCGGGTACGACCTCGTCGCCGGCGGCAACATCGCGGGCTTCATGAAGGTCGCGACCGCGATGATGGAACAGGGAATCTTCTAAGAGGCGAAAAATGGGCGAGTGCAATCACGAGTGTTCGAGCTGCGGCAAGAAGGGCTCTTGCACGAAAGTCGAATGCAAGGGCAAGGTGAAGAAAGTCATTGCCGTGATGAGCGGCAAGGGCGGCGTCGGGAAGTCTCTCGTCACTTCGCTGTTGGCGGTGGGAGCCGCCAAACGCGGACTCAAGACGGCGATTCTCGACGCCGACGTCACCGGCCCTTCGATTCCGACCGCGTTCGGAGTTCGTGAGCGTGCAGTCGCCGACGGGGAGGGCGGCATCCTGCCGAGCCGCAGCGAATGCGGAATCGGCATGATGTCGCTCAACCTGCTCATCGACGATCCGAGCGACCCCGTCGTCTGGCGCGGGCCGGTGATTGCGGGCGCGGTGAAGCAATTCTGGGGCGAGGTAAATTGGGGCGAAGTCGACGTCATGTTCGTCGATATGCCGCCGGGGACGGGAGACGTGCCGCTTACGGTGTTCCAGTCGCTGCCGGTCGACGGAGTCGTCGTCGTTACCTCGCCGCAAGATCTCGTCCAGCTCATCGTCGAGAAGGCGGTGAAGATGGCGGGGATGATGAAAACGCCGGTTTTGGGGCTGGTGGAGAACATGAGCTCGTTCAAGTGTCCGGATTGCGGGAAGGCGCACGAGCTTTTCGGGAAGTCGAAGGCGTGGGAAATGGCGAAGAAGTACGGCATCGGCGCGGTCGCGTCGTTGCCGATCGATCCCTGCTTCGCCAAGGCGGTGGACGCGGGGCTCGTCGAGCATTGCGATACGACTCTCCTCGACGGCGTTATCGACGCGATTTTGCAATAAGACGGAAAAGACCCGATGACGGAAAAGAAGTGGCTTAGAAAGCAGGCGGATAAGGTTCGCAAGGTCGATTACATCGATCCCGCGCTCTATCGGAAGTACGGCGTGAAGCGCGGCCTTCGCAACGACAACGGCACTGGCGTATTGGTCGGGCTTACGACGATCGGCAACGTCCACGGCTACGTGATGAACGAAGGCGAGAAGCAGCCGATTCACGGAGAGCTTTACTATCGCGGAATCAACGTCCGCGACATCGTCGCCGCCGACAAGCGCGAGCATCGCTTCGGTTACGAGGAAACGGCGTATCTTCTGCTTTTCGGCGAATTGCCGACTGCGCGCAATCTTGTGGATTGGAAGAACAAGATCGGCGCCTATCGGAAACTCTCCGACGGGTTCAAGGAAAATGCGATTCTCCACAATCCGCCGAAGGATCTCACCAACGCGCTCGCTCGCGCGGTGCTTTTCGCCTATGCGTTCCAGAACTCTTCCGATCCCGACGACATTTCGCTCGAGAACTGTCTGGAGCAGTCGATCGAGCTCATCGGCGCCCTGCCGACGATCGCGGCCTACGCCTATCAGTCCAAGGCCCACTACCACAATGGCGCGTCGCTGATGCTGCGCAACCCCGATCCGAACAAGTCCACCGCCGAGAACATCCTCATGCTGACGCGCGAGGACGGCAAGTATTCGAAGCTCGAGGCGGAGACGCTCGATCTCGCGCTCATTCTCCACGCGGAGCACGGCGGCGGCAACAACTCGTCGTTCACCACCCACGTCGTTACCTCTTCGCACTCGGATATCTATTCCTCGGTCGCCTCGTCGATCCTTTCGCTCAAGGGCTCGCGGCACGGCGGCGCGAACCTGCGCGTCATGCGACAGGCGGAGGAGATCATGTGGAACGTGAAGGACTGGTCGAAGGAGAGCGAGGTCGCGAAATATCTCGCGAAGGTGGTGGACAAGAAGGCGGGCGACAAGACCGGCCTTATTTACGGGCTTGGCCACGCCGTCTACACGCTTTCCGATCCGCGCGCGCAGATGCTCAAGGAAAAGGCCGAGGCGCTCGCCAAGGAAAAGGGTCGCGAGGCGGAGATGCGGCTTTTCGAGATGATCGAGTCGCTCGGCCCCGAGGCGATTCGTCTTCGCCACGATCGCGCCGAGGAGCTTTGCGCCAACGTCGATCTCTATTCCGGCTTCGTCTACGACATGTTGGGGATTCCGAAGGATCTTTACACGCCGCTTTTCGCAGTCGCGCGTTGCGTTTCGTGGTGCGCGCACCGAATGGAGGAACTGGTGAACGCGGGCCCGATTATCCGTCCCGCCTACAAGCCGATCTTCCATCCTCGCGAATATGTGAAGCTGATGGATCGATGAACAAGCTTTCGATAGTCGTGCCGGCGTGCGACGAGGCGGAGTGCCTCGGCAAGCTCGTCGATGCGATCAACGCGCTGAATCTAAATCGTCCGCTCGAATTCGTGCTGGTGGACGACGGTTCGGGCGACGCGACGCTTTCCGTAATGCGGGAGATGGCGGCGAAGGACGAGCGCGTCCGCTATCTTTCGTTTTCGCGGCATTTCGGCAAGGAAGCGGCGATACTCGCGGGCATCAGAAAATCGAGCGGCGAGCTGGTCGTTACGATGGACGCGGACATGCAGCACGATCCCGCGCTTTTGAAGGAGATGCTCAAGGCGATCGAGGAGGAGGGCTACGATTCCGCCGCCGCCTGTCGTACGCGCCGTGAAGGCGAACCGCGTTTTCGCGGATGGTTCTCGCGTTCGTTCTTCACCACGATGAACCTGTGCTCGGAGATTCAGCTCAAGTACGGGGCGATGGACTATCGGATGATGACGCGCCGGTTTGTGAACGAGGTTTTGGCGCTGAACGAGGTCGACCGCTTTACCAAGGGTATTTACGAGTGGGTTGGATTCAAGACGAAGTGGATCGAGGTGGAGACGCCTAAGCGCGTCGCGGGCGCGACGAAGTGGAAGGCGATGGCGCTTTTCACCTATTCCGTCAGGAGCTTTGTCGCGTTTTCCACCGCGCCGCTCAAGTTCGCGAGCGCGCTCGGGGCGGCGTGCTGCCTCGGGTCGTTCCTCTACATGGCGTACGTTTTCCTGAGTTGGCTCCTTTTCGGCAATCCGGTCAGCGGCTGGCCGACCATCGTTTGCGCGATCTTCTTCTTCGGCGGCTTGCAACTTTTCGTAATCGGCCTCGTCGGCATTTACGTTGCGAGCGTGGCGCGAGAGGCGAAGAAGCGGCCGCACTACGTAATCGGCGAGGAGCGGTAGAGTGCCTATCTACGTGTACGAGGCGAAGGACGAAAAGCGTTCGTGCGCGAAGTGTCGGGGCGGGTTCGAGATCGCGCAGCGTCTCGCGGATGCGAAGCTCGTCGAGTGTCCGGAGTGCGGAGCGCCGATTTATCGCGTAATACAGGCGGCGGGGCTGACCCATTCCAAGACCGATCTTCATTATCGCGCCAAACGCGCCGGTTTCCATACCTTGAAGAAGGTGGAGAAAGGCGAGTATGAGAAGATATATTGAGCGATATCGACTTCGGGCGATGGCAGTGCGGGGTGGATAAAGGGGCAAAAATTCTTTAAAATACCCCCTTGCGAGATAACTGCGCAATATGATATACTTCTCAAAACATTCGACCACTCTAAAGAGTAAGCACAATGAAAGTACGTAGTTCCGTTCGTCGCATTTGCGAGAACTGTCGCATCATCCGCCGCCATGGCGTGGTGCGTGTGATCTGCACCAACCCGCGCCACAAGCAGCGCCAGGGTTAAGAAAGGTAAGGGAAAGATATGCCGAGAATGATGGGCGTGGACATCCCGGGCAAGAAGCACATTCGCTTCGCGCTTAGGTACATCCACGGTATTGGTCCGAAACGCGCCGACGATATTTTGGCGGCGACCAAGGTCGACCCGATGAAGAAGGCCGACGACGTCACGCAAGACGAAATTCACGCAATCACCACGTACATTCAGGACCATTTCCGGGTCGAGGGCGATCTCCGTCGCGAGGTTTCGCAGAACATCCGCCGGTTGATCCAGATTGGATCGTATCGCGGTACGCGTCATAAAAAGGGTCTGCCCGTTCGCGGTCAGCGCACCAAGACGAACGCGCGCACTCGCAAGGGCGGCAAGCGCATTTCGGTGGCGATGCCCAAGCAGGCCGCTCGCTAAGGAGATATTATGAGCGAAGAAGTAACTAAGGAAGCTCCCGCTCCGGCGCCCGAGGGCACGGAGGGCGAGGTCGTCAAGGCCAAGAAGACGGGTCGTTCGATTCCCGCGGGAATCGCGTTCATCCGTTCCACTTTCAACAACACCCAGGTCTCCATCGCCGACGCGCGCGGCGGGGTGATCAGTTGGAGCTCGGCGGGCAAGGCCGGCTTCAAGGGCAGCCGCAAGTCCACCGCTTTCGCCGCGACGATGGTCGCGACCGATGCGGCGAAGATCGCGGTCGCCAAGGGCATGCACGAGTGCGAAGTCCGCATGCAGGGCGCGGGCGCTGGCCGCGAGAGCGCGGTTCGCGCGATCCAGGCCGCCGGCATTAGGGTTACGCAGATCACCGATACGACGCCGGTTCCCCACAACGGCTGCCGTGCACGTAAACGCAGGAGGGTCTAATTTATGGGTCGCTATACAGGTCCGGTTTGTCGTCAGTGCCGCCGCGAAGGGCAGAAGCTCTTCCTCAAGGGCGCGCGTTGCTATATGGCGAAGTGCCCGATCGAGCAGGGAACCGGCAATCCCGGTATGCACGTCGGTCGCCGCGCGAAGAAGATGAGCGAATACGGAAGCCAGCTTCGTCAGAAGCAGGCTCTGCGCCGTCAGTACGGAATGGGCGAGCTCCAGTTCCATCGTTTCTTCGAGGAAGCGCTCCGCAAGGAGGGCATCACCGGCGAAATTTTGCTGCAGATGCTGGAAATGCGGCTCGACAACATCGTCTATCGTCTCGGACTCGCTCCGAGCCGTCGTGCGGCGCGTCAGTTCGTTCTCCACGGCCACATCCTCGTCAACGATCGCAAGGCGGCGATTCCCTCGTCGGTCCTCAAGGTCGGCGACGTCGTTACCGTGAAGGACGCCACCGCTTCGAAGGAAGCGGCGAATCGCTCGGTCGAGGCGGCCACCGGTGCGCAGCTTCCGGTGTGGATGGCTTTTGACAAGGCGACGCTCAGGGCTGAAATCCTGGCGGTGCCCACTCGCGAACAGATTGCGCCGATCGTCGACGAACAGGCGATTGTCGAACTCTATTCGCGCTAACGCACCGTTTTTCACATACACCTTTAAATGGAGGATAAGTAATGCCCATTCGTTTGAGCCGATTCGAGATGCCGCATAACGTCCAGCTGGACGAGGCGACCAAGACCGCTACTTATACGCGTTTCATCGCGGAGCCGTTCGAGGTCGGATATGCGCGCACCATCGGCAATTCGTTGCGTCGCGTGCTTCTGAGCTCGATTGAGGGCGCGGCGATTACGTCCGTGAAGATCAAAGGCGTCAACCACGAATTCTCTACGATCAAAGGTTGCAAGGAGGACGTCACCGACATCATCCTCAACCTGAAGCGCGTGCAGGTCAAGACCTTCTCGCGTGAGGCGCAGACGATTTCGCTCAAGGCGAGCGGTCCCTGCACGATTTACGCGGAGGATTTCGCGAAGGCGAACAACGTCCAGATCATGAACCCGCGTCAGGAGATTTGCACGCTCGACGTCGACGGAACGCTTGATCTCGAGTGCGAGGTCAAGACCGGTCGCGGATTTTGCCTCGCCGAAGGCAATAAGCGCGCGGATCAGGAAATCGGTCGCATCGCGATCGACTCCATCTTCTCGCCGGTTACGCGCGTCAACTTCCTCGTCGAGAATACTCGCGTCGGTCAGCGCACCGACTACGAGAAACTTGTTCTCGACGTCTGGACCGACGGTCGCGTCGAACCCGAGGAGGCGCTCAAGACCGCGGGCGCGGTTCTTCGCCGCCACCTCGACGTTTTCGTCGATTACGCCGGCGAGGAATCGCTGGAGTTCGAGGACAACGGCGCCAAGGACGCGAACGAGCGCGAGAAGCTCCGCAAGCTCCTCAACATGTCCGTCAACGAGATCGAGCTTTCGGTCCGTGCGGCGAACTGCCTCAATAACGCGAACATTTCCACGGTCGGCGAGCTCGCCTCGAAGACCGAGGCCGATATGCTCAAGTACCGCAACTTCGGCAAGAAGTCCCTGACCGAGATCAAGGCGAAGCTCGTGCAGCTCGGCCTTTCGCTCGGCTACAAGTTTGATCCGGATCTCCTCGATTCGAAAAAGTAAGGATTCGATACCATGCGTCATCAAAGAGTCATGAAGAAGTTCGGGCGTTCCACCGCCCATCGTACGATGCTCATGCGGAGCTTGGTTACGAATCTCATTCTCGCCGAGTCCATCAAGACCACGCTCCCCAAGGCCAAGGAGGCGCGCAAGGAGGCGGACAAGATCGTGACGATCGCCAAGAAGGGCGATCTCGCGGCCCGTCGTCTCGCCGCCAGCCGGCTCGTCGAGCCCGCGGCCGTGCAGAAGCTCTTCGAGAAGATCGCTCCCGCGATGAAGGATCGCAAGGGCGGTTACACTCGTATCGTCAAGCTCGGCACCCGCAAGGGCGACGCGGCGGAGATGTGCGTTTTGCAGTGGGTTACCGTCGAGATCAAGGAAGCCGAGCCGGCGAAGGAGGTGAAATAATGGCTATCGTACTCAAGCTCAAGAAGGGCGAGTCCGTCGAACGCGGACTTAAGCGCCTTAAAAAGGTGCTGGATCGCGAAGGCCTGATCAAGACTCTTCGCGAGGGTCGCTATTTCGAGAAGCCGTGCGTCAAGGCGCGCAAGAAATCCCAGCGCGCTCGCATCCGCAACCGTTCGCGTCGCGGTCGCATGGAGCTGAACTGAAGCATCGCGTCTTTAAGTTCCGAAAAGACGGACTTGGGGAAACCCGAGTCCGTTTTTTTGTCCGAAAATATGGTATAATATGCGCAATGTGACGAAGCCCGCCTGGAGCGTGTTGCCGGACGAGTGGAAGCCGATCCTCGCTGATCGGGGTCTTCGACCGTTCCGTGCAGATCAAATCGTCCAATCGTTGTACCGTGATTACATCGGCGATTGGGACGAAGCGACGACTTTGCCCAAGGATTTCCGCGAAGTTCTCAAAGCCGAATTTCCGCTGACCGAGGCGAAGGTGCTGGATGTCGCCAAATCCGCCGACGGAACCTGCAAGCTGCTCGTCGGTTTCGCGGACGGGAATTCGGTAGAGACCGTGCTCATTCCGGCGACCGGTCGGTTCACCCAGTGCATTTCGACGCAAGTCGGTTGCGCGATGGGTTGTGCGTTTTGCGCCTCGGGTTCGCGGGGTGTTGTTCGTTCGCTCGCCGCCGACGAAATCGTTGCGCAATATCTTTTGGGCCGCAAGTACGGAGAAATTACCAATATCGTGGTAATGGGGATGGGCGAACCGTTCGCGAATTACGACGAAACCATACGGGCGCTGAAGCTCATCAACGCCGGCAAGGGGCCGAATCTCGGTGCGCGGCACATTACGCTTTCGACTTGCGGAGTCGTTCCCGGCTTCGCCCGGCTCGCGAGCGAGGGCATTCAGTTTGAGCTTTCGGTTTCCTTGCACGCGCCGAACGACGACTTGCGTTCGCGCCTTATGCCGGTGAATCGCAAGTGGCCGATCGCCGAGCTCGTTCGCGCTTGCGCCGACTACACGAACGCGACCAAACGAATCATCACCTTCGAGTACACGCTCATCAAGGGCGTGAACGATTCCCGCGAATGCGCCGAGGAACTCGTTCGGGTCGTGCGACAAGTTCCGATGGCGAAGGTGAATCTGATACCGCTTTCGCCGGTCGCCCATCGGCCAGACTTCGAAACGCCGGAAGAGTCGACGATGTTGATGTTTTTGGACGTGCTTATGAAAGGCGGCGTTCAGACGATGCTTCGTCGCTCGCGCGGCAAGGACGCGAACGCGGCTTGCGGGCAGTTGAGATTGAGGAATCTCAAATGACGGTAAAAAGCGGAATTACCAAGGACGAACTCGTCGGCTGGGGCGGAACGGAGGTGTTCAACCAGGCCTTCGCGCTCTGCAATTCCGGCGATGTGAAGGACGTCGCCTACGACGACGATACGCTGATCGTTTCGGGCAAGATCGAGCAGCCGAGCGGTTGGGCGATGCCGGTGTCGTTCAAGTTGATGCCGGGCGGGCGGATCAAGTCGATGTGTCCTTGCGTCACCAACCAGAAGTTCGGCCAAGTCTGCCCGCACGTGGTCGCGCTCGGGATTGCGCTTTGGGTGATGGAGATGGACATTCCGGATGAGAAGCCGAATCGCAAGATAGAGCCGAAACCGGTCGAGAAGCTGCCGGAGTACATCGAAGTTCCGATGCGGCCGAGGTTCTTCGCCCGACTCGCGGGTTCGCGGGCGTCGCTCGCCATCGAGGTCGACGCGCGGTACGGCGAAATCGAGTTCCCCGCCTGTTCGGTGCAAAGCCCGCGCACGGTATATCTGGAGGACGAGGACGATCCGCTGGTGAGGAAGGTGCGCACCATCGCCGCCGAGCGCGCCGGAATCAAGGAGCTTTTGAAGTGGGGCTTCGAGCCCGGATACAAGGAAGGGGATTTAAAACACTACATCACCGATCCCCAGAAGGTGCTGAACTTCCTCGGCGCGGGCTTGCCGGAATTGCGACGACAGGGTTGGCGACTGGAACTTTCCGACGGGCTGATGGCGCTGACGGATGCGATGCCGTCGGTGGTGCCGGTGGTGACGATCAAGGACGCGCCCGGCGGCGCTTTCGACGTCCATTACACTTTCGACGCGATGGGCAAAACCGTCGCGCCGGCGTTGGTGCAGGCGGCGATCAACCGCGGAGACGGCTACATCATGAAGGACGGCAAGATCGTCCTTCTCGATCGCGGCGGCATCGAGGCCATCCGCGACGTTTTCAGTGACTGCGCGCCTTCGCAAAACGGCGCGGAACGCGGGTGGTTTCGCGTCAAGGGCGCTTACGCGCCGTATGTGAAAAGCTCGCTTGATTCGGTCGATTGCGAGCTCAACGCCGGCAAGGCGAAATACTGGCGCACGATGACCAAGCAGCAGAACCGCAATTCGTCCGCGCGGTTCGAGCCGGTGAAACTCGGCTATCTCGACGGCATTCTCCGGCCTTATCAGAAGCAAGGCGTGTATTGGTTGCGCTTTTTGGAGAACGCGGGGCTCTCGGGGCTTTTGGCCGACGAGATGGGCCTCGGGAAAACGCTACAGACGCTCGCGTGGCTTACGCTCACGCGTTCCGATCCTCGGGCGCACGACGCGGCGGGGCGGAATCTGCCGGCGCTTATCGTTTGTCCGACTTCGCTCGTTCGCAACTGGGAGGCCGAGGCGAAGCGCTTCACCCGCCACTTGAAGACGCTCGTCGTCTCCGGCCCCGATCGGCTGAGGGAAATCGGACGAATGGGCGAGGCCGATGTCGTCATCACCTCGTATGCGCTTTTGCAGCGCGATTTCGAATTCGGCTATCTCAATCAGGATTTCTCGGTCGTGGTGCTGGACGAGGCGCAGCACATCAAGAACCGGCAGACGCGCAACGCCAAGGCGGTCAAGGGGCTGCATACGATTCAGCGGCTGGTTCTCACGGGTACGCCGGTCGAAAACTCGGTTTCCGACGTCTGGTCGATCTTCGACTTCTTGATGCCGGACTATCTCGGCGACTACGATACTTTCAAGAAGAACTTCGAGGAGCCGATCGCCGACGGCGAGAATGCGGAGGCGGTGCTTGCCCGGCTCAAGCGCAAGATTTCGCCGTTTATCATGCGCAGACTTAAAAAGACGGTAGCGAAGGATTTGCCGGACAAGATTTCGAAAGTTTCCTACTGCCCGATGTCCGACGAGTCGCAACGCGAATACGCGAAGGCGCTTTCCGCGACGCGGACGATGGCGGGTGAGATCATCAAGGAGAAGGGCTTCCAGAAGTCGCGCTTCGAGCTTTTGGCGCTTTTGATGAAGCTGCGGCAAATCGCCTCCCGCGCCAAAATCGAGACCTTCATGGAACAGCTCCAGCAGGCGATCGAGGGCGGGCACAAGATTCTCGTTTTTTCGCAATTCGTGAAGATGCTTCGGATAATCGAAAAGCGGTTGCAAGAATACGGCATCGCCTATTGCTATCTCGACGGCGAGACCAAGGATCGGCTCGGACAGTGCGAGAAGTTCAACCGCACGCCGGCGATTCCGGTATTTCTCATTTCACTTCGAGCCGGCGGTACCGGTCTTAATCTGACCGGCGCGGACATGGTCATGCATTACGATCCGTGGTGGAATCCGGCGGTGGAGGACCAGGCGACCGACCGGGCGCATCGCATCGGCCAGCGCAAGAAGGTCTACGTCATGAAGATGATCGCCTCCGGTTCGATCGAGGAGAAGGTGCTTGCGTTGCAGCGGCGCAAGCAGGCGATCATCAATGCCACGGTGGACACCACCGACGCGGCGGTAATGGAACGCCTTACGGCGTCGGATTTGAACGAGCTTTTGTCGTAACCGACGACATTGTAGACTTTTCGGTCGCTTTTTATGATATAATACTTGCGAATATGAGCAGAATCGCCAAATTGAAAGTACGAATTACCGACACCACTTTGCGCGACGCGCATCAGTCGCTTTGGGCGACGCGTATGCGCACCGACGACATCTTGAAGATCGCCGAGACGATTGACAACGCCGGCTACTATTCGCTGGAATGTTGGGGCGGGGCGACGTTTGACGTCTGCATGCGCTTTTTGCGCGAGAATCCGTGGCAACGGCTTCGCGAAATCAAGAAAGTCTGCAAGAAGACTCCGCTCCAGATGCTTTTCCGCGGGCAGAACATCCTCGGTTACAAGCACTACCCCGACGATATCGTCGAACGCTTCGCGGCGTTGGCGTGCGAAAACGGAATGGACATCTTCAGGGTGTTTGACGCGCTCAACGATCCGCGCAATCTCGAATCCGCGATCAAGTATGTGAAGAAATACGGTGGGCACGCGCAGGGGACGATTTGCTACACGACTTCGCCGGTGCATACGGTAGCGTCCTACGTGAAGCTCGCCAAGCGCCAGGAGGCGATGGGCGTCGACTCCATCGCGATCAAGGACATGGCGGGAATCCTCACGCCGGGGGCGGCGCGCGAACTCGTCGGCGCGCTCAAAAAGGCGCTCCCCGAGATGCCGATTCAGATTCACTCGCACATGACGAGCGGTATGGCGACGGCGATGTACATGGCCGCGGTCGAGGCGGGGGCGGGGTGCGTCGATTGCGCGATTTCGACGTTGAGTTCGTTTTCCAGCCAGCCGCCGGTCGAGTCGGTCAAGACGGTGCTCGAGTCGGAGGGCTTCGACACCGGTTTGGACACCGCCGCGCTTACGAAGATCAACGCCTATTTCAAGGAACTGAAATCGAAACGCCAGCCGAGCTCTTCGGCCAAGGTGGAACCGGTGGACGCGGGCGTGTTGGTGCATGCGATTCCCGGCGGTATGATTTCCAATCTTCGTTCGCAGCTCGCGCAACAGGACGCGCTCGATCGGCTATCGGAGGTACTGGAGGAGTTGCCGAAGACCCGCGCGGACATGGGCTATCCGCCGCTCGTTACTCCGACTTCGCAGATCGTCGGCGTGCAGAGCGTTTTGAACGTTCTTTCGGGCAAGCGCTATTCGATGGTTACCGACGAGACGAAGCGTTACGTCGCCGGCTATTACGGAAAAACGCCCGCGCCGATCGACCCCAAGTTGCGCAAGAAGCTTTGTGGAAAGCTGAAGCCGATCGATTGTCGTCCGGCCGATTTGCTCGCGCCCGGGCTTGCGAAGGCCGCGGACGAACTTCCGCCCAGTACGATTCAGGCGGAGGAGGATATCCTTTCCTACGCGCTTTTCCCGGAAGTCGCGCTTGGGTACTTCAAGTGGCGCAACGCCGATCCGAAGTCGCGCGAACCGATTCCCGCCGATCTCGAAGAGGCGAAGAACGCATCCGCTCCGGTCGCGACAACCGCCGCCAAATCGACCGCCGCCGCTCCCGTCGCGGCGACGAAGGGAACGCCGGTATTGGCGCCGCTCAACGGAACCTTTTATCGTAGCGACGCTCCCGGCAAGCCGAAACTGGCCGAGGACGGCGCTTCCGTCAAGGCCGGCGAAGCGGTTTGCGTAGTGGAGGCGATGAAGCTCTTCAATCCCATTAAGGCGTCCGCGAACGGTAAAATAACCTTTGTCGTAGAACACGGCAAGCCGGTCGCCAAGGGTCAGGTAATCGCAACGATCGAGTAAAAGGAGATCCCCGCCATGGCAAAAGCGCGCACCAAAAATCCGAGAATTCTGATCGTGACGCCGGAGATTACTTATCTTCCGGAGGGCATGGGCAACCTCGCGGGCAAGATGTCGGCCAAGGCCGGCGGCATGGCCGACGTCTCGGCTTCGCTGGTCTCCGCGCTTCACGACCTTGGCGCCGACGTGCACGTCGCCTTGCCGCATTATCGTCGGATGTTCCACGTCGAGACCGCGGCGCTGGTCGCGGACGAGCTCAGAAAGTACAAGAGCCACCTCCCTGACGAGCGTATTCATCTCGCCGAGGACCGGTGCTTTTATTATCGCGATACCGTCTATTCGCAGGGCGACGGCAATCTCAAGCTGGCGCTCGCGTTTCAGCGCGAGGTGATCAACAACATCATTCCGCACGTCCAGCCGGATCTCATTCATTGCAACGACTGGATGACCGGGCTCATCCCGGCGGCGGCGCGGCGAATGGGGATTCCGTGCCTTTTTACCGTTCACAACATCCACACCCACAAGCTCACGCTCGCGCACATCGAGGACGCGGGCATTGACGCGGCGGAGTTCTGGACCGGGCTTTACTACAACTATCCGCCCTACAACTACGAGGAATCGCGCAATTCCAACGCCATCGACTTGCAGGCCTCGGGTTGCTTCGCGGCGCACTTCATCAACACCGTTTCCCCGACCTTTTTGCAGGAAATCGTCAACGGCTGGCACTCGTTCATTCCCGATTCGATTCGCAACGAGATCCGCAACAAGTTCAACGCGGGGTGCGCGGCCGGTATTCTGAACGCGCCGGATCCGACCGACAATCCGGCGACCGACGACAAGATTCCGTTCAAGTACGGCCCCGCCGACCATCGCGAGGCCAAGCGTCGGAACAAGCTCGCTTTGCAGCACGCGCTGGGCCTCGAGGAGAATCCCGACGCGCCGCTCTTCTTCTGGCCGAGTCGTCTCGACCCGGTGCAGAAGGGGCCGCAACTCCTGACCGATATCACTTATCGCTTTCTCGAGAAGTACCGCGACGATCACGCGCAACTGGCGATTATCGCGAACGGGCCGTTTCAGCAGCCGTTTTGGGACATTCAGAATTTTCACGGACTTCACGGTCGACTCGCGGTGCACAATTTCGACGGACGGCTTTCGCAACTCGGTTTCGCGGCGAGCGACTTTACGCTCATGCCGTCGCTTTTCGAGCCGTGCGGATTGCCGCAGATGCAGGCGCCGATTTACGGTTCGCTTGCCGTGGTGCACAATACCGGCGGCTTGCGCGATACCGTCGAAATGCTCGATTGCGATGCGTCGAAGGGCAACGGATTCGTTTTCGATACCTACGATTCCGGCGGGCTTTTCTGGGCGATGGATCGGGCGATGGATTTTTACCGTCGACCGGTCGAGATCAAGGAACGCGAGATATCTCGCATTATGACGGAATCGCTTTCGCGTTTCACCCACCACGCCTGCGCCTCGGAATACATCAAGCTTTACGAGCGGATGCTCGATCGTCCGCTGGTGAAACGCGCGGAGGGCTGAAGCGATGGCGGTGAACAGGCAAACGAAGGAAATCGTCGCCGCGCTCAAGGATGCGAAGGGCGTGGATGTAAAGGCCTACGACGTCCGCAAGATCTCCGGACTCACCGATTATTGCGTAGTCGCGACCGGTGCCGCCGCGCCGCATCTGAAGGCGCTCGTCAAGGCGCTTCCGAAAAAGGCGTATCGTGTTTCCGGCGATCCGGAGAGCGGCTGGATCGTCGCCGACTACATCGACGTGGTGGTGCACGTGTTCTCGCCCGAGGCGCGCGCTTATTACGCGCTCGAGAAGCTGTGGGAATAATTCGGGTAAGCGACCCCTGCAAGCCGCTTGAGTTCGATCTTTCGCGTCCGTTGGAAATCGAGGTCGGTTGCGGCAAGGGCAAGTTCCTGACCGCTCGGGCCAAGGCGAATCCCGATTGCGATTTTTTGGGAATCGAGCGAATGCTCGAGCGGGTTCGGCTTTTTGACGGAAAGTGCCGGAGGGGGAATATCGCGAACGCGAACGTTTTGCGATTGGAGGCGCTTTACACGTTTCATTATCTCCTGCCGGAGCATCATGCTCGGCGCGTGTACGTTTTTTTCCCCGATCCGTGGCCGAAGAAAAAACACCATTCGCATCGGCTCTTTGGACCGCTTTTTCTGAACGCGCTTTGGAAGCGACTTGAAATCGGCGGCAAGCTCGAATTCGCCACCGACCACAAGGAGTATTTCGAAGCGGTCGGAGAGTGCTTCGCTTCCGACAGTCGTTTTGAAAAAGCCGCGCCCATGGATCGACCCAAGGAAGTTTGGACGGAATTCGAAACGATGTTTCGCGAGCAGGGGCTTCCGATTTACACGGCGGCGTGGCGCAGTTTGCCGGCGGACGACGCGCCGCTGGAGCCATTGAAGATTCCGCCCGAGGCCGAACCGCGGGAAGGCGTCAAACGTCGTTATTTATGATATAATTCGCAGTAATGTATTCGGACATTCCATTTTGGCTTTCGCTCGTTTTCATGCTTGGCGGTTTGGCTGCGCTTACCTGGTCGAGCGATGTATTCGTGGACGGAGCGGCCGAGCTCGCCAAGGCGCTCGGTATCTCTCCGTTTATCATCGGCATGGTGATCATCGGCTTCGGTACGAGCGCGCCGGAGCTTTGCGTATCGACGATGTCGGGTATTTCCGGCCACTCCAATCTTTCGCTCGGCAACGCCTACGGTAGCGATATTTTCAACATCGCGATGATTCTCGGCGTGTCGGTTATGATCTTTCCTTTGGTCGTAAAGCCATCGGTCTCGTTCATCGCTGGTCCGGGGCTGGCGCTCATCTCGCTTTTTTCGATGTGGGTCTTGAAAGACGGAGTTTGTTCGCGGGCCGAGGCGTGGACGCTCTTGGGCGCGTTCTTCGTGATTTTGCCGTTGTATTGCTGGTACGATCAGAAAACCAAGGAGGGTGACGACGCTGAATTGGTGAAGAAGTCCTCCGACAAGATCAACGCCAAATGGCTCGCGGACCCGCGTTACAAACGAATAGTGCGAGCGCGGATTTTGATTTCGCTTTTGAAGGTGATCGTCGGTCTCGGCGCACTCATCGGTTCTTCGCATCTGCTCGTCTGGGGTGCGGTCGATTTCGCGAAGTTTATGCATGTGAGCGATCTCGTAATCGGGCTTACCATTGTCGCGGCGGGGACGTCGCTCCCGGAGTTGGCGAGTGCAATCGCCTCGGCGCGGCGCGGCGAGCACGAATTCGTTTTGGGCAACATCGTGGGTTCGAACCTCTTCAATACGCTGGCGGTGGTCGGGCTTGCGACGGCGATTTCTCCGCTCTATCCCGGCGCCGACGGCGCGGCGGCGTTCTCGCCCTACATTATCAAGCGTGATTTGCCGCTGGTGCTCGCGCTTTCGCTTTCCATCATGTTTTTCGGCATAAACTGGAAGCATCCGAAATGGCCCGGCGCCATCCAACGCAAGGAAGCCATCGCCTGGATACTGACTTTCGTCGCCTATACTGTGATTATGTTCTATCAGGAGACTCATTGACATGTCCAAGGTAATCGCCATCGACGGCCCGAGCGGGGCTGGCAAGTCGTCGGTTTCGAGAATCGTCGGGGAGAAGCTCGGATTCCTGCATGTGGATTCCGGAGCGCTTTATCGTATCATGACGTGGCAATGTCTCGAAGGCGGGGTGGACACCTCCAAGCCGGAGAACGTCGCCGCCTACGCTTCGAAAATCGAAATCGAGTGCCGTCCCGAAGCCGGACACATCGCCTATTACGTCAAGGGCGAGGCGCCGGGAAATCGCATTCGCACTCCGGAAATCAACGCCCACGCCTCCGAAGTAGCCACGGTGAAGGAGATTCGCGACGTGATTACCTCGCTTTTGCGGGGCATGACGAAATACGGCGATCTCGTGGTCGAGGGTCGTGACATTACGACCGCGGTCTTTCCGGATTCTCCGGCGAGGTTTTATCTCACCGCCTCCGCCGAGGCGCGCGCCGCGCGCCGCCAAAAGGAGGAAGTCGAGAAGGGAATTGCCAACCAATCCGCAGAGGCGGTGAAGGCGTCGCTGCTTGCCAGAGATAAGATCGATTCGAGCCGCAAATACGCTCCGCTCAAAAAGGCCGACGGCGCGGTAGAGATCGATTCCTCGAATCTTACGCTCGACGAAGTGGTGGAGACGGTTCTTTCGTCGTTGCCGAAAACTTGGCGCTGAATTCCCTCCATCGATAAGACATTCAAAATCGGTCGGTGAAAACGCCGACTGATTTTTTTGTAAATACCCCCTTGCGCTTTGGTGGGGCAAAGTGTATAATTGTGTCACGAAATGTCAAAGAAGGTAGAGCATAGCGTGACGGAGGTCAAAGCAGCCGAATCTGGCGTCCTGGTTGGACGCTATGATCACGCGCTTGATCCCAAGCGACGTCTTACCATACCTAGTGAGTGGCGAGCGCTGATGGGGAACTACGTTTATGTTATGCCCGATCCTGACAAGCGGTGCCTCGATCTCGTCCCTGCGGCCGAAATGGAGGTGCGGCTTGAGAAGCTTCGCGAAAGGGCGCTCTTTGATCCGGCGCTCAATCGCGCGCTTCAGACAATCGGGGCAAGCTCCGAACAGCTCCCGCTTGACATTCAAGGCCGAATCCGCATCTGCGACAAGCTCCTTCAGTTTGCGAACTTGACGACGACGGTTGCGATGGTGGGTTCGGTTCGGATGATCAAGTTGTGGAGCCCGGCGGAGTTGCCGCCCGAGGACAAGGTCGACCAGAAGGCGCTTTCGTCGGCGTTGCGAGAGGTCGGGTTCTGACATGTCGCACACTCCGGTGATGTTGAACGAGACGATCGACGGGCTTGCGATAAGGCCCGGCGGCAGATATGTCGACGGGACGTTTGGTCGCGGCGGGCATTCTCGGGAAATCGTCAGACGCGGCGGAACGGTGCTCGGCATCGACCGCGACGACGAGGCGGTGAAGGCGGCTGGCGAATTGAAGGTGGTGAAGGGACGCCACGGCGACTTGAAGCGAATCGTCAACGAACTCGGGTGGAGCAATGTGGATGGAATTCTGCTCGATCTCGGCGTTTCGAGTCCGCAACTCGACGAGGCCGATCGCGGATTCAGTTTTTTGCGGGATGGGCCGCTCGACATGCGGATGGATCGCTCCGACGGAATGAGCGCGGCGGAGTTGGTGAACGGGGAAAGCGCCGAGCGTTTGACTTGCATCTTTCGCGAATTGGGCGAGGAGCCGCAGGCGCGGAGAATCGCCGTGAAGATTGTGGAAGCGCGCGCGGAACGGCCTTTTCGCACTACCGTCGAGCTTGCGAATTTCGTGGAGCGGCTCGTCGGTCGGCGCGGCGCCCGGCATCCCGCGACCCGGGTGTTCCAGGCGTTGCGGATGGAGGTGAACGACGAAGTCGGAGAGCTTAAGCGCGCGCTTGAAGGCGGCTTGGAGGTTTTGGCGAGCGGCGGCAGGTTCGCGGTCATAACTTTCGAGAGTCTCACCGATCGGGTGGTAAAGACGTTCTTCTCCGAGCATGTCGGGAAAATGGAGTCGCTGCAACAGGGCGGCGAGCGCTGGCAGGGCAAGGCTCCGCGCGCGCGGGCGATTACGCGTCGGGCGATTACGGCCGCTTCGGAGGAAATACGCGCGAATCCCAGATCTCGCAGCGCCAAGTTGCGGATAATCGAAAAGGAATAGACGGATGAGAAAGAATCGCAGAGTTACGAGGAAGATGTCGGCGGCGGCGAAAACCTCCGCGCACTTCGGTGCGATCATCCTCGTCCTGTTCGTGATGGTGATTTTGAATCTGCTTGCGAAGTCGAGCTGTCAGCAAATTATGAAAACCATCGGCGAAGACGAGCGCGAACTCGCGAAACTCGAGGACGAGCGGATGCGTGCGGCAACTCGTTGGGACGAGATGAAAACTCCGGAGAAGATCGAGATGGCGCTTTTGCGCCATGGTCTCGTAATGAAGCCTCCGCGTCCCGATCAAAACGTGAACATGAAGTCCGACGGCACGCCGTATCCCGGGCAACTGTCGGTCGCCAAGTCGCGTCAACGCGCCGCTCGCGTGGCCAAATACAATAGTTCGCGCTGACTTCGGCGATGCGCGGAGAATACAACTGGCGTTTCTGGCTCCCAGTCGTTCTTCTGGGAGCCTTTGCCGTTTATTCCGGGCAGAAGTTGATTCGCTCGCACGTCGATCCCGAGGTTAGTGCTCCGAATTATACCTTTGGTCGCAAGCTGCCGGCTCGTCGCGGAACGATTTACTCGTCCTACGGCAAGGGATATCCCTTGGTCAAGTCGGTTCCGTTTTGGGAGTATTCGCTTGATCCGGTCGCGCTCACCAATGCCGTGGTTCGTCGTCGGGGCGAGCCGCGCCGTCCCGCCTCGGCGATTGTGAAAACGATTGCCGACGCGCTGTCGCTGGATTATTCAAAGGTGAAGCGCATGGCGGATTCTTTGCCCAAACCGGGTTGGCGCAGTCAGTTTCTCGCGCTTTCGTCCGATCCCAACGTCCATCGCACGCTCGCCGATTCGCAGTTGGTCGCGGGAGTCGCGATTCACGATAAGCAAGTTCGGCAATATCTCCACGGACGCTCTCTCGCGCACGTGCTCGGCTCGGTGAACGCCGAACACGTCGGCATCGCCGGCGTCGAACAGCGTTGCAACAAGGATCTTATCGGTTCGCCGGGCACGGTTCGCGGCATGAAGGACGCGCGCGGCCGCGAACTTTACGACAAGCGCATAATTTCCATCGATCCCGAACCCGGCGCCGACATCTATCTCACCGTCGACCACAACATCCAGTTCGAGGCCGAAAACGCCTTGAAACGCGGAATCGCGGAATATGGCGCCGGTTCCGGCTGGTGCATCGTAATGGATTCGACGACCGGGGCGATAATCGCGATGGCGTCGTATCCCGATTTCGATCCGCTTTCCTACGGCAAGGCTTCGGATTCCGCGAAGCTCAACCGGGCGATCGCCTTCAACTACGAACCGGGTTCGGTAATGAAGGTGATTACTGCGGCAGCGGCGATCGATTCGAATTCCGCGAAATACGGGCCGAACACGGTGTTCAAAACCAATCGCGACGATCCCGATTATTACAAGCTACCGGGCGACGGCTCCCACAAGTGGGCGCCGATGATGACCCTGAAGGATGCGATCGTCCATTCCTCGAACATCGTAATCGGTAAACTCGGTTACGATCTCACGCCCAAGCTTTTGCACTCCTACATGCGGCGCTTCGGACTTGGCGAAAAGACCGGAATCGAGTTGCCCGGCGAGCAGTACGGGATTTTGCCCGATCCCAACAAGCGCATGTGGGACAAGGCGTCCTGGTCGCGCGCGGCGATCGGCCAGTTCGTCGCGGTAACCGGAATTCAGATCGCGAGCGCGTATCAGGCGATTGCGAACAACGGCCTCAGGATGCGGCCCTATATCGTGGATCGGGTCGAGACGCCGGAAGGCGTGGAAATCCGGCGCAACTCGCCGACTCCGATCGGCCACCCGATCTCCGCCGAAACCGCGCGAACCATGCGCAAGATGATGTTGGACGTCGCCTCGAGCGAGGGAACAGCTCGCCGCGCGGCGATTTGCGGTTATTCGGTCGCCGGCAAGACCGGTACCGCCCAAAAGCAGATTCCCGGCGGAAAGGGCTACTACCAAGGACTCTATCGCGCTTCGTTTTGCGGCATCGTGCCGGCCACCGATCCGAAAATCGTAGTGCTCGTAACCCTCGATTTCGACAAGAAGACGCTTTACCATCAAGGCGGCAACTCGGCCGGCCCGGTTTTTCGCCGAATCGCCACCGCCGCGATCCGCTATCTTGGCATCCAACCCGACCGTCCGGAGGAGCTGGCGGAGTTCGGTAGCGAGGACGAGTTCGACAAGATGATGGACGAGCGCGCTCGGAAATATGGTATAATACCCGGAAACGAAGCGCGACTGTAGCTCAATTGGATAGAGCGTTGGCCTCCGAAGCCGAAGGTTGCTGGTTCGATCCCAGTCAGTCGCACCAATTTTTCAGGGTTCATTCCGGATGGCGCAAGAACAACTTTTTGCCGATGATTACAAGGTGAACCTCGACGTGTTCGAGGGGCCGTTGGATTTGCTGCTTTATCTTATTCGGCGCGAAGAACTCGACATCTACGATATTCCGATCGAGCACATAACCGCCGAGTACATGAAATTCATCGAGGACGCCCGTCGGCTCAATCTCGACATCGCCGGCGAGTTCATCGTGATGGCGGCGACGTTGATGGTGATAAAGTCGCGCATGCTCTTGCCGGTGGGGCGGCGTTCGGTCGAGGGCGAGGAGGACGAGGAGTGGACCGATCCTCGGCTCGATCTCGTGCGGCAGCTCGTCGAATACAAGAAATTCAAGGACGCGGCGATTCGTCTGGAGACGATGGAGGCGCTGAAGGCCGAGTCGTTCGACTACGGCGGAGGTCGCCCGAAGTTCGAGAAGACCGCGGCGGATGCGCGCGGTGCGCTCGCGAATCTCGATCTCTACGATCTTTTGACCGCGTTTCAGGAAGTGCTCGCGCGCGCGAACGAGATTCCGCAGGAGGAATTGAAGGGTGTTCGCTTCTCGGTTCCCGACAAGATGGACTACGTAATGGAGCGCGCGCGAAAGGGGGGCCAGGTTTCGTTCCTTTCGCTGTTCGATCCCGAGCGTTCGCCCAAGGGCGAGATAATCGTGACCTTCCTCGCGCTCTTGGAGCTTTTGCGCCAACATCGCGTGATCGTCTATCAAAACGCCGCCTTCCACGAAATCACCATTTTGCCGTCGAAGGAGGAACCGGCGGACAAGCCCCTCGAAAGACCAGATGACTATGAATAACGATGAAGTGAAGATACCCTTGCCGCAGTCGTTGCAGGAAATCGTCGGCGCGCTCCTGTTCGCGAGCGAAACGCCGCTTACGGTCGGCGACTTGCGCGAATCGGTGCGGGCGGTCGAGGCCGCGGAAGGCGAGAACCGCGAAATCATGGAGGTCTACCGGACTTGCACGACGAAGGAAATCGAGGAGGCGTTGCGCGGGCTCGAAAAGGCGCTGGAAGTCGCCTCATGCGGTTTCAAGCTCGTCTGCACCGGCGGAACCTATCGTCTCCAGACCGCTCCGAGCTGCGGTCGGTACGTGCGCGCGATGTTGAAGCTCGATCGTCCGAATCGCCTCGGTCGCGCGTCGCTGGAGACGCTCGCGATCGTTGCCTATCGCCAACCGCTTACCAAGAGCGAAATCGAGGAGATTCGCGGAGTGGACGTTACGGCTAATCTGAAGACGCTGATGGATCTTCAGCTTATTCGTCTGGTCGGAAAATCCGAGCTTCCCGGCCATCCGTTTCTTTACGGCACGACGCCGATCTTCCTCGAGCATTTCGGACTTTCGTCGCTTCAGGAGCTCAACGAGCTCGATCCGACGCTGCAGCGCTCGAATCCGAAGCTCAAGGCCGAACAATACAAGCGTCAGGAGAAGCTCGAGCTGGAGAGCGCGGCAAGCGAGAACGCGCCGCCGGCCGAAGCGCCAGAAAAGCCGAGCGCCGAACCGCAGTCGGCGAAGCCGGCCGATGACGACGACGTGGTGATTGACGATACCCCGGACGAATTCGACGAGGAGGACGAAGATGACGACGAGGACGATGACGAGGGCGATGGCGCTGATGGCGCTGACGAGCCTGACGGCGTGTGATTACATCGAGCGTCGCTCCTTCGACAAGGAGCGCGAGGACGGCCTCTATCGGGCGGCGATGGAGGAGTATTGCGCCGGAAAGATCGACTCGGCGATCGACAAATTGCGCGAGGTTTGCGCTCGCGATCCGGCGAATTCCTCGGCGCGCTTCCAACTCGCCTATCTTCTTCAGGATCATGCGAAGGACTTTCTCGGCGCGACTTGCGCCTATCGCGAATATCTCGCCCAGCGTCCCGAAAGCGACAAGTCCTCGCTCGCCCGCGAACGGCTGAAGGACTGCGAGCGCGATCTGGCGACGGCGCTCGCGGATCGCTACGGGCTGAATGCGGTTTCCGATTACCAGAAACGCGCTTCGGAAATGGCCGAGGCGCTGAAGAAGAGCGCGGACAAGGTCGCTTCGCTCGAAACCGAGCTCGAGACTTCGCGTCGTCGCGTCGCGACTCTGGAGGACGAGCTTTCGCGCGCCCGCGAAATCTTCCAAGCCGAGGTGAAAGCGGAGGAAGAGGCGAGTGCGATTGCCTCGACCGAGATCAAGGACGCGAAGGCGTTGTTGGATGACGTTGCTGAGGACGAAAAGGCGAAGCCGATGCTCGGAAATGTTGACGACGCGAAGTCGTTGTTGGGCGATATCGCCGAGGACGAAAAGGCCAAACCGATGCTCGCGCAGCCCGCCGACGCGAAGGCGAAGCGCGACGAGAAGCGGCGCGAGAAGGCGTCGGCGTCTTCGATTATCGAAGTTCCGCGCCTCGATCACCCCGACACATACATCGTGCAGGACGGCGACACGCTCTACAAGTTGGCGATTCGCTTCTACGGCCGTTCTTCCGCGTGGAGCCGGATTCGCGAAGCCAACAAGGCCATCATTTCCACCGACGGGCGGATTCGCGTCGGACAACGACTGGTCTTGCCCAAATGAGCGTCGTTCACACCAGCATCGTAACCGACGCCCACGCCTATACGCGCGAGCGAGTTCCCTGGATAATCGGCGAGCACAAGTCGGTCTACGGAAAGTTGATTCACTACCTTTCCGGCGGCGGGATGAGCGCGTTCGGTCGCACCATCTCGCAGGAAAAGGCGCGTCGTCGGCATATTCGGTTTTTCGTTTGCGCCGGCGTTTTCGCGCTCGTTTGGCTTTACTATCTCGTGTTTTGACTTCAACGGAGGAATGAAAATGAAGAGGTTGCTGGTTGCGGTTTCGTGTTTGGCGGCGTGTCCGCTTTTCGCGCGAACGATAAACGACGGGCAGATGGCGTTTTTGAAGGAACAGGCCTACGCCGAGATGCAGCGCGTGGACGGCCAGCTCGACGTTCTGCAGAACAATTGCGAGGATTTGCGTCGTCGCGTCTCCAAGCTTGAGGGCAAGGGCGACCAGGGCGTCCGCGCCGAGATCGATTCGCTTAAGTCGGCGATTGCCGAATTGCGCCGGCAAATGAGCGAACAGCGCACGGAGATCGTAAAGGAGCTTTCGTCGAAGCTCGCGCGATTGCAATCCGCCGCCCAGCCCAAGCCGGAACCGAAGCCGGTGGAGATTTCCAGTCCGCATTACGAATACGTCGTTCAAAGCGGCGATTCGCTTTATCTGATTGCGAAGGCGTTCAATACTACGATTGCGAAAATCAAGGAAATGAACGCGCTTAAAAGCGACAACCTGAAAATCGGCCAGAAGCTGAACGTCCCCAAGGAGTAAACGATGAAGATTTTGGTAGTGGGCGGCGGTGGCCGCGAGCACGCGATTGTCTGGCGGTTGCACGAGGACGCCGAGAAGCACGTCCTCTTTTGCGCTCCCGGTAACGCCGGCACCGGCGCGATTGCGACGAATCTGCCGCTGAAGGCCGAGGACGTCGCCGGTATCGTCGATTGGGCGAAGCGCGAGAAACCCGATCTCGTAGTGGTCGGGCCGGAGGCGCCGCTCGTCGCGGGTCTCGTGGACGCGCTTTCCGAGGCGAAGATTCCGGCGTTCGGCCCGGTAGCCGCCGGCGCGCGAATGGAGGGCTCGAAACGTTTTGCGAAGGAAGTGATGGCTTCGGCGGGAGTGCCTACCGGCAAGGCCGAGACCTTTACCGGCGCCGCCGAGGCGAAGGCGGCGTTGCGCAATTACGGGCTTCCCGTAGTCATCAAGGCCGATGGACTTGCCGCCGGCAAGGGCGTAATCGTCGCCGAGACGCTGGGCGAGGCGGAGAAGGCGATCGACGACATGCTCGTCGGGAATCGCTTCGGCTCGGCGGGCGCGTCGGTTCTGATCGAGGAATTCCTTCATGGCGAAGAATGTTCGATTCTCGCGCTGACCGACGGCGAACACGCCGTCCTCCTGCCGAGTTCCCAAGACCACAAGCGCGTTTTCGACGGCGACAAAGGCCCGAATACCGGCGGTATGGGCGCGTATTCGCCGGCGCCGGTAATTACTTCCGACAAGCTACCGATGATCAAGGAGAAGATCATTCTGCCGGTGTTGCGCGAGCTCAAAAAGCGCGGCATCGTCTATCGCGGAATTCTCTACGCGGGCTTGATGGTGAACGACTTTTCGTCGATTCCGAACGGCCCGCTCGCGAAAAGCGGCTCGCCGGTCAACGTCGTCGAATTCAACGCTCGCTTCGGCGATCCCGAGACCGAGGCGGTTCTGCCGAGACTCGGCGGCTCGTTCGCGACCGCGCTTCTCCATGCGGCGACCGGATGCCTGAAGGACGAGGACGTCGTCGTCAAGGACGGCGCCGCGGCTACCGTAATCGTCGCTTCCGAGGGCTATCCCGGAAGCTACGCGAAGGGCAAGCCGATCAAGGGCCTTGAAGGGAATCCCGCGCTCGTTTTCCATTGCGGAACCAAGATCGAGGGCGACGAAATCGTCACTTCCGGCGGACGCGTTCTTTCCGTTACCGGCCTCGGCAAGACGCTGCGCGAGGCGGTGGATGCGGCCTACGCGGGCGTGAAGGCGATTTCCTTCGAAGGCGCTTTCCACCGCAAGGACATCGCCCACCGCGCGTTCGAGCGGTGAAGCTTCTGCCGTTAGCCTCGTCCTCGTCGGGCAACGCCTACGTCCTCAAATGCGCGGGCGGTGCGTTGCTCGTCGATTGCGGAATCAGCTACCGAATGCTGGGCGCGCTTTACGACGTTAAGAAGCTCGCGGCGGTTTTGATTACCCACGACCACGTCGACCACGTTTCCGGCCTCGCGCGGCTCGTAAAGGAGCGCGCGCTTCCCGTCTACGCGAACGTGATGACGGCGGAGGCGATTCAAGCGAGCGGCGAAATCGCCGACGACGCCTTCGTCTGCTTCGAGAACGGCCAATCCTTCGAGATTGGCGCGATGGAAGTGACGCCGTTTTCGATTCCGCACGACGCGGTCGATCCCGTCGGCTATCTCGTGAAAGCGGAAGGCGAAACCTATTTTCACGGTACGGACATCGGCTCGCCGCTCGACTCGATCGGCGGCAAGCTCTCTGAGGCGGATATTGCGACGCTCGAATCCAATCACGACACCCGGCTTCTTTTCGGAAGCAATCGCCCTCACTCGCTCATCCAGCGAATCGCCGGCCCGCGCGGACATCTGGCGAACGACGAGGCGGCGGATTTGGTGAAGCGCTTCGCCTCGCCCAAGTTGAAGCGTCTTTATCTCGCCCATCTTTCCCGCCAATGCAACGATCCATTGCTCGCGCGCTCGACGATGCTCGAGGCGCTGAAGTCGATTGGCCGCGCCGACGTCGAATTGGAGGTGTGCGAATGAAGCGTGCTTGCCTAACGACGCTGATTGCGATGATGTCGCTCCTCGGTTGCGACAAGCCGAGAATCGAGCGCGTCGAGTGGCCGATAATGGGGACGATCGCCGCAGTCGAGACGCGAGGCGGCGTTGTTCCATCGAATGTTTTGGAGGCGATTAAGGCCGAGTTTAACCGCGTCAACGCCGAGTTCAACATTTACGATTCGACTTCTCCGATTCACAAACTCGCCTTGATGTCGGATGCGACCATTAGAAGTTTCGACGCGGCCTTCCCGTACGCTTGCTATAGCGCGGCCTTCGAGCTCAAAGACGCGTCCAAAGGCGCGTTCGATCCGCGTTGGCGCGGGCCGGGCACTCTCGACATGGGCGCAATCGCCAAGGGCTATGCCGTGGATTTGGCGTCGAATGCGGTTAGGAAGTGTTGCGAAGCGATGCCGGATACGCTAATCGATCTTGGCGGAAACTTGAAGGCGGTAAAGGGCGATTGGCATGTCGGCATTAGGGACGGCGAAACGTTCGTTTTGCGCGAAGGCGAGGCCTGTGCGACGAGTGCGCGGTATTATCGAGGCGACCATATCAAGGACGGGCGGACGGGCGCGAATGTCACGAACGGCGTTTATTCGGTTACCGTCGTTCATCCTTCGAGCGCGATGTTGGCGGACGGGCTATCGACGACGTTGTTCATCCTCGGGCGCGAGAAGGGCGAGGAGTTCTTGAAGAAACACTATCCTGAAGCAAGGGCGGTTTGGATCGATGCTGGACTTTAAGGGCATATCGGTTCACTACGGCCATCAAGACGTTCTTACGGACGTTACGTTCCGCGTCAACAAGGGCGATCGCGTCGGCGTCGTCGGCCCGAATGGCTCGGGGAAGTCGACGCTCTTCAAGATCATTCTCGGCGAAATGTCGACGGATAGGGGCGAGCTTATAATCGAGTCGAACCCGCGCATCGGCTTTACCCGTCAGAATCCCGCGCCCGACAATCCCGAGGAGACGCTGCTCAAATACTCGATTCGCGGCGTTCCGGGGCTTTCGGAAATGGAAAGGGAAATGGCGGAGCTCGAAAGCGATCTCGCCGACCCCGTGAAGATGAAGCGCTACGGCGAGCTCCAGTCGAAGTTCGAGCATCTCGGTGGCTACGACATCGAAACGCGCGTCAAAATCGCGCTCGGCGGACTCGGCTTTACGGTCGAGGAGTTCTCGAAACCCTTCGTCTCGTTCTCCGGCGGCTGGCGGATGCGCGCGGGGCTCTCGCGCGTTCTCGCCTCGAAGCCCGACTTGCTTCTTTTGGACGAGCCGTCCAACTACCTCGACTTGCCGGCCGTGGATTGGCTGCAGAAGTTCCTGAAGGAATACGACGGCACGCTGATGCTCATTTCCCACGACCGCTACCTCTTGCGGACCTTGACGAACATCATCGTCGAAGTGGACGCTGGCACCGCGACGCGCTACGAGGGCGATCTCGACTACTACCTGACCGAGCGCGAGGTTCGCTACGAGCACCTCAAGGCGGCGAAGGAAAACCAAGACCACCATCGCGAACAGCTGCAGCGTTTCGTCGATCGCTTCCGCGCCCAGGCGACGAAAGCGGCCCAGGCCCAAAGCCGTCAAAAGCTAATCGACAAGATCGACGAGCAACGCATCGTCCTCCCCAAGCGCTACACCAATTCCGGCCGCCTTCGACTCGCCGAGCCGCCGCCTTCGGGAATCGAAATGTTCCGTTGCGAGAAAATCGGCTTTAGCTACGACGGCGTTAAAAACGTCTTTTCCGACGTCTCCTTTAACGTCGCGCGCGGCGACAAGGTCGCGCTCATCGGCTACAACGGCCTCGGCAAGACGACCTTGATGCGGATTATCGCCGGCACTCGCGCGCCGACGAGCGGCAAGGCGGTTTTGGGCCATAATGTCGTGCCCGGCTATCTTTCGCAGGAATTCGCCGAGACCATTCCGCCTGATCTTACCGTCTATCGCAACGCCAAGAACGCTTGGGATGCCCACGGCGGCGGGCCGGAGAAGGTCTTTCGCAATCAGCTCGGCGCGTTCGGCTTCGACGAGAACGACGTCGAAAAGCCCGCCGGCGTTCTTTCGGGCGGCGAGAAAATCCGTCTCGCGTTTCTGCGGCTTTTCCTTTCGTATCCGAACTTCCTCCTGTTGGACGAGCCGACGACCCACCTCGATCTCGACGGACGTCGGCTCTTGCAAGACGCCCTGAAGAAGTACACGGGAACGATCTTGCTCGTTTCCCACGATATCGACTTCGTCCGCGCCGTCGCTACCAGCGTTCTTGAGATAACGCGCGAGGGCGTTCGCCAATTTCCGGGCGGCTACGACTACTATTGCGAGAAGAAAGATGGTCTGGAGAAGAAGGCCGAAATCCAAAAAGACCAAGCGCCGGTAGCCGACGCTCGTCTCTCCTCGAAGGAATTGAGGAAGCAGCGCGCCGAGGAAAGGGCGAAGCTTGCGCCCAAGACGAAGGAGCTGAAAAAGCGCGTTGCCGAGGCCGAGGCGAAGATCGACGAGCTCCAAAAGGCGCTCGACGAGGCGAGTAAGGAGCTTTTCAACCCGACTCCGACGACGGATTTCGCCGAAGTGAACCGCAAGGTACGTACGCTCCAGTTCGAAATCGACCGCTATACGGCGGATTGGGAAGAAGCCGCCACCGAACTCGAATCCCTCCGCAGCTAAAATGTGGTATAATACCAACGATGGGAAACGGCGAGTTGTTTGATGAATATATGCGCGCCAAGGAACCTGGGCGTAGTGAACGCGCATATGTCTGGAAAACGGCGATTGGTCTGCAAAAGGTCGATGGTCTTACTCCGTCAGAATACCTTGTACAGACCGCCCGCAAGAATATTGAAGGTAAAATAACGCTTGCCGAGTCGCGCAACCTTGTGGAGGGTTACTATAAATCGCGTCCTTCAAAGCGCGAATCGGCCGATCGGGTGAAGGAGGCAGATCTTGTTTCTCAGCATATCGCCGAAGTCTTGGCGGAGCCTACTTTTTCTTTGACGCCGGCTTCGTTTATTTCAATTCATCGCAAGCTTTTTCGCGGAGTGTTCGCTCATGCAGGTAAAATTCGTGATTACAACATTACGAAGTCGGAGTGGGTGCTTGATGACGATACGGTTAGATACGAAAGCGCGGATGTAATTGCCGCGACGCTGGAATATGAGTTCAACCGAGAGCGGAAGTTTGATTATCGTGGGTTGAGCCAAAGGGAGATGGTGGCGCACATCGTTCGCTTTACCAGCGATATTTGGCAGATACATGCTTTTGGGGAAGGGAATACCAGAACGACATCGATTTTTATAATCAAATATCTGAAGCATCTTGGATACGACGTTACCAACGGGGTTTTTGCCGAGAATGCTTGGTATTTTCGTAATGCGCTTGTGCGGGCGAATTATACGAATTTACCGCGCAAAATTCATCCCACGACAGTTTATTTGGAACGGTTTTTCGCGAATCTTCTGCTTGGCGAAAATAATGCGCTAAAAAGTCGCTTCTTGCATGTTTCAACTCCAGATCCCCAAAGCGAGCTTGTTCCCTTTGGAAGGGAACAAGTAAGGGAACAAGTAAAGGTGTCTCGAATATCGTCACCTTCGAAGTTCGTTTCCCGGCTTATAGGCAAGATGTCTGGCGAAATGACGGTCTTGGAAATGATGTCGATGCTGAAACTTGGTGGACGGAGAAATTTTCTTGAGCGTTATCTTTTGCCGTCGATTGATGCAGGTCTTGTGGAAATGACCGAGCCAGATAGCCCACGCTCACCGAAGCAGCGATATCGTCTTACGAGTCGTGGAGAGTCGACTAAGGCCTCTTTGCGGCCGTAAAACTTTCCCTATTTTCCCTATTGACACGCGAAACGGAGCATTTGACATTGATTATTTTACTTTAGGCATGACGGTCTTTAAGTACATAGATGTTTTTATCGTATGTTTTTTTTGCCTTTTATCCAGCACTTGATGTTGATGGAATATTTGGCATGTCTTGTTTCAAGAAGATGTCAAAGCGGAAAAAGAAGATAATTTTTTTGTGTGTAGCAATATTGCTCTGTGTGGCTCATTTATGTATTGAATTCTGTTCTGATTGTAAGAATCGTCGCCAAAATGATGAACAAGATAAGAAGATTATGCGCCTTCAGGCGCATATCGAATTGGTTGGCGACAAACTTTCAATGGCTACTGGACAAGTTGCTCGTGCAGAAGCCAGCTTGAAAGTTGCAAACGAAACTCTCGCCTCGCAAAGTCGTTCGATTAGTTCGCTCATCTACAATATGGATACGTCATTCGAGGGCAAGGAGCGGTTTGCGCGTTGCTTTGACGCGCTTTCAGTATTTGATGAACAGTGCGAGTACGCAGTTCTTCCGTGTGATGATGGCGCGGCCGTGTTCTGGTTCGAGGAAAATACCGAGGACCTAATCGGGTTCTATTTCTATACCAATTCGGAGATTAATGATGTGCTTTCTGGTATTCCAATCGGGTTTGCGCCGAAGATTGAAAATGGACGTCTTCTTTTACAGAAGGGGTCCGAGATCGCGCTTGCGCTTGAACGTGCGCTTGATCGTAAGACACCGAAGTATGTGCGAGAAGGTGTAGGGCGCGATCTTGTTCTCCAATTCATAGATGCGCAGATAGGTAATTTCCTTCGATATGTCTATCGCGCAGAGGAGTACCGAATGTCGCTTGGACAAATTGAGAAGCATGGAGAGACGTCGGTTCGGCATCCGGCTTGGTGTGTCACATATAGATATCGCGTAAGTCCGAGCCGTGCTGATTCAATTTCGCGTTGCGTGGAGATCTGGTTTGAAGAAAAGGACTTTGAATCTCTCGGTGACGTGTCCATGCGAGAGTTCTCTGCACGGCTCATCGCTTTTTGCGTTGCACGTGGTTACGAGCCGAAGATCCGGATGAAAGATATTGTAGTGATGCGAAAGGGTTACGAAGAGGCCGAGCGCAGATCAACGTTTCCATACATGCCCGGGAAGAACACGATTCCCGTATTGAAGTGAATTTGTGCTACCTGTTTCGGAACTAATGTATTCAATGCAGAAGCCCGGTCTTTGAGCGGCGTTGTCTGTAATGTTGGCCTCGCCAGACGAACTGATTTCGGTATTTTTCGCGCTTTTATGAACAATGTCAAATGACTTAAGAAGCGGTATGCCGTGGAGATCGATGTTGTCTGGATATCCGCGTTTGGTTGCAGTTAGTACATAGTTTGTCCCGTCGAAAGATGTGATGGTGTACTCTTGTCGTATTCCGTCAAGGTGAAAAGAAACACTGTCACCAACAACCGATTGAGGTGGATAGAAGTGTACAACATCGCCTAAGGTTGGGAAAATATGAATTGCGTCCATTGATATGCTGACGCGCGAAAGCCCTTGAGAGATAGTTGAGTTTTGGTATCCGACAATATGCCCAGGCAGTTGCTTAATTGTTCGTGCAGATAGCGTTGCGCAAGAAAGTAATGTCGTGAAAATGGCGGGAAAGTGTTTCATATACTTGTTTCTAGGTGTTCTTAACATACCTCATGAATTCAATTATAACATATTTATGTAATATACTATGCGCAATGTTTAGAGTCGCTTCAGCGACGCAGCTCGTTGTTTTAGAAAGCGGATAAAAGGTGCGGAGGCGCCAGAAAAGATTCGGGCGGTGACAAGGAGGGGCGTGAGCTGTTTGACCAGATAATTATTGGAAAATGCCAAGTTGCGAACCGTGCTATAAATTTGATGCCAAATTCCGAACTAATTGCGCAAATAGGCGCGTTGATGTGGTATAATATCGGCAAGAGTAAAGGAATGACGAGGAGATAGCTATGGCGTGGAATGGTTCGGATGGCGTTAAGGTGCCGAAAGTAGAGGAAAAGAACGAAATTGTCGTCTATCAGCCGAATGGAACGTTGCGGTTGGAGGTTCTAGTTGGAAATGAAACGGTTTGGCTAACGCAAGCACAGCTTTGTGAATTGTTTGGGGTTGTGAAATCTAATGTTTCTTATCATTTTAAAAACATTTATTCATCTGGCGAATTAAGTCGAGAGGCAACTGTTCAAGAAATTAGAACAGTTCAAACCGAAGGCACACGAAAGGTTGTCCGTGATGTAGAGTTTTATAATCTTGATGCTATTATTTCGCTGGGATTTCGTATTAATTCTAAAAGAGGTATTGAGTTCCGTCAGTGGGCTAATGCAGTTATCAAGAGCCACTTACTCCAGGGAATGTCAATCAATCAGCGAATGATTGCAATGGAAGACCGAGTGGATCGTCGATTGTCAAAACACGATGCCGATATCATTGAACTTCGCAAGGATGTGGACTTTTTTATCAGTTCCTCGATTCCTCCGAAGGAAAAGGTTTTTGTTGAGGGTAAGATGCTTGATGCGCAGCTTGAGCTTACGCGAGTTGTGAAGACGGCTAAGAAACGAATTGTTCTTGTTGACAACTACATTGACGAACGAACATTGATGATTTTAGGTAACCGCCGAGCCAAGGTTGATTGCGTTGTTTATACGCTTAAGCCTAATTCTCCAAAGCTTGTTCCGGCTCTTGCGAACTATGCTCGCGAATATCCGACTTTACCGATTGTGCTTAAGGGTTATACGAAATCACATGATCGATTTCTAATTATTGATAATGTAGTTTGGCATATTGGCGCCTCGCTTAAGGATGCTGGGGCTGCGCTTTTTGCGATGATGAAAATGGAGTTAAAGCCAGACGTAATTCTTTCGCTTTTGAAAGAGGGCTAACTTTCCCTATTTTCCCTATCGCGCCAAATTTCCAAACTAATTGTGCCAAATTCTTTGTTGGATTTGCAATTGATTTAGGGTAATTGTTTTGATAGAATAGTGCTATGTGCATGCTTGATACCATTCACGCAAAGCGAGATGCGATTTATGCTATTGCGAAAAAACACAGGGCCGAGAAGCTCTGGGTTTTTGGCTCGGTCGCACGTAAAGAGGAGCGCCCGGATAGTGATGTGGACTTCTTGGTGAAGTTTTCGGCTGATGCATCGTTATTTGATGACATTCGGCTTGAGCACGCATTATCTAACCTCTTTTCGAAGAATGTTGATGTTGTATCTTCCGCGGTGTTGCCCAAGGAAGTGCGTTTTGCCAATCGAGTTTGTAAGGATGCTGTTCTCGTATGAAAAGTGGTGCGGCTAATTATAAGGCCGTAAAACTTTCCCTATTTTCCCTATAAAATTTGCACTTGCATATGCAAGTGCGCTATGGTATAATGAGCGGCAGTTAAACCAGCCAGGCCTCCATCATCTGATGTGCACACTTGGCTGGTGTTCTTTTTAAAAGATGAATAATAGTTTAAAACAATCCGCAGTCGCCCTAATTGAAAAGGGGATGCTTGGAAATATTGATGAGATAGCATCGCACCTTGCAGTTGTGAGCGAGCATCGGCTTGCCGAGTATTGGATGCCGTTTGTCGGAACGGATGGACGTTTTGTTGATGGTACTTCATTTGAGCTTGTTTGGTCCCGCTATGTATTTGATCGGCGGTTGCGACTTCTCATATTTGATGCGATAGAACGAATCGAGGTTTGCCTCAAAACTCAGTTGGCAATTTATTCTGGATGCTGCTGGAAAGATATTGCGCCAATGACATTTGGCGCTGCGCGACATTATTTCGACACAGCTTCAACGGTAGCTGTAAAAGTCCCGGTGGCGAAACTGTTTGGGGTTCATCATGTCGTGTTGTCGTCTTGGTTGGAGAGCTTGCTTTTATTGCGCAACGTTGTCGCACATCACGGTCGTGTTTGGAATCGGCAGGTTGGAGCGCAGCCAAAGATTCCCAAACGAGACGCGGCGTGGCATAATCCAGTTGAGATCTCCGGCAATCGAGTGTTTGCCTTGTTAACGATTTGTCGTCATTGTCTCAAGCATATTGCCCCGCAATCAGCTTGGCGCGATAGACTCGAAGCGCTTTTTGCTGAATTTTCACACATTCCAATATCGCGCCTCGGGTTTCCAGATAATTGGAAGAGAAGTCCTATTTGGTCATAAACTTTCCCTATTTTCCCTATCGCGCCAAATTTCCGAATGAAAGATGCGTCGGCTACTTGCAATGGGCTATAGTAAATGATATAGTATTAACATTCAAATGCTAAACGAATGCATAAAGCAGGTGTTGTATGGAACAAACGATGATTCAAGTACGTGTTGATAAAGACCTAAAGGAACGTGTCGCAAATGTTTACGATGCGATTGGCTTGGACTTGCCGACTGCAATTAGGATGTTCTTCAAAAAAAGTATTTTAGCTGGTGGTTTGCCATTTGATGGGCGAGTTTCAACAATGGATTACTTTGCCAATCGGCAGGATGATGCTATTAGGCGGCGTGCGCTTTTGGCTTTTGAGACGCTACGTTCACAAGCCGCCAAACGCCCGGAAATGACCCTTGATGAAATCAATGCGGAAATTTCCGCTACGCGAAAAGAGCGTCGTGCGCATGATTAAGGCGGTTATAGATACTAATGTTTTGGTTTCGGCGCTTTTGACGCACGATTCCAATGCACCGACAAAGCGGGTACTTACCGCATTGTTATCGGGTGAATTCTTGTCTCTTTTGGATGAGCAAATAGTTTCCGAATATATTGATGTTTTGAATCGGGAAAAGTTTAATTTCGACAAGGAAGAAGTTTCGTTGCTTATTGATCATATTAAGCGAGTTGGCAAGACAATATCTCCTTGTCATACCAACGAGGTATTTTCAGATCCAGATGATCGAGTGTTCTACGAGATTGCACTTGCCGAATCAGAAGCAAAACTTGTTACTGGCAATTTAAAGCATTATCCGATTTCGCCAATCGTTGTTACCCCGGCGCAGTTTTGCGAACTCTTAGGTATTTAACATTAAA
>JAZRWB010000043.1:0-21304 GCA_045599445.1 Kiritimatiellia bacterium
CACAAGCTTGGCCCTTATCTCCATTACTGCCAGGATTGCCCGCCTTGCCACTTTGCTTGTAACTACCAGACCAATTATCCGAGACTCCCGCAGCGCCCATGCCGCCGATTCCGCCATGGCCGCCCTTACCGCCGATGCCCGCGCCCGCACCGCCGCCGCCGTTGCCGCCCCAGCCGCCCGAACCCCTCGTCGTGTACCAATAATTCTCATCGGTAATTACAGCACCATTCCCCTGTTCGCCATCCGCGCCATTCGTCGCATTGCCGCCGTTGACATAGAGCGTGCCTGAACCCGTGATCGTAAGCTTCGCGTTCGACGGCACCTCAATACCCGCGCCCCCCGCGCCCAAAGAGCCGCTCGCATCGCCGCCCGTCAGCCGGACGGTTATAGCCGGAGGAATATCAATGACGACACTCGCCCCGTAATCAACTTTCATCGCGTTCTCCAGCACTGGTGCCGTCCAGTCGATATTCTCGACGAACCGGTACGTATTGCCGTTCATAAGTACACGGTAGCTTGCGAAGTTCGCCTGCGTGACATAAATTGTCTCCGCGCTCGCCACCATCGCGCCTACCACGCCCAGCGCTACCATCAGTATCTTTCTCATATCTTTAGTCCCTTTTAAAGTCAAATATGCCAAAAGGCAACGACTACACACTCTGTAGCCGTCGCCTTCCGTCCTTCGTTAAGTGAATGTTTTTAAGCTTTGAGGGGGGGGTATGCCACATTATGGCACACCGCCCAAGGCATCGCAAACGCCTTACACATAGCCATCAAAGCCATTTTGGCGCCACCCCCTGTCAAAGCTCATCCCTCTTGATACCGGCAATCTTCATAATTGAATGCTGCGTTCCTTCCCGCAAATCGCGCGTATGATAAGGCACCGGAATCACAAGCGGATTCTCTGGATGCTCAAAGATGAAATGAGAACCTGTCGTATGCGAGAGCCGCCAACCGCGTTCCCGCAAGAGTTGCATTGCACGTTTTGCCGTAATCGGCTTCACAACGCCACCGTTGCGATTTGAGCGTTACGACAAGTGCGCCGCCGCGGCGCCTCACGACGCATCCGAGCCAAATACACATTTAGGCAACCGCGCACAGCATCTCGCACCATGAAAGCAAGCTCCTCTGGCGTATCCGCCTCCGTCACGCATCCGGGAATATCCGGCACTTCCGCCCAATACCCACCGCGCGGGTCAGCGTGCACAATATACGAAATCGTCGTATTCATATCATTCTCCCTCCGTTCGCAGCCTGTTCAAGGCATAACAAACCTATAGAAAAGCGCCAACATTATACCATTTTCCGCCAACCGCAGTCAATTCGCTACCAATGTAGTTGAAGGTGAAGTTGTAGTTTATGCTCTTGGATGATACTTCTTATGTAGCGCACTAAAGCCCGCCTCGTCCACATGGGTGTATATCTGCGTCGTCCCGATATCCGCGTGACCCAACATCTCCTGTATCGCGCGAATATCCGCGCCATGCGCGAGCATGTGCGAGGCGAAGCAATGGCGAAGAACGTGCGGCGAAATCCGTTCCGCGGCGATTCCGGCGTCGACGGCACGTTCGCGAATGATCTTAAAGACGCCCTGGCGAGTGAACTTCTTGCCGAGGCGGGTCACGAAAACATGGGTCTCGGCGAGATTGCCTTTCACGAAAACGCCTCGCGCCGAGGCGTAATATTGCTGAAGCGCTCGTCCGGCCGAGCCGCCGATGGGCACGAGCCGCTCCTTAGAACCCTTGCCGAATACCCGCAGTAACTCCCCTTCGGCGACGACCGCGTCCAACTTAAGCTCGCAAACCTCGCTCACCCTCAGTCCGCAAGCGTACATAATCTCCAACATCGCGCGATCCCGCAAATCTCGCGGCGAAAGCCCTTTGATTCCGTCCAGCAGATTCGCAACCTCCTGTTCGGAGAGCGTTCGCGGCAAGACGAGTTCTTTTTTCGGCGCTTCCAGCAGTTCCGCCGGATTACGCTTGATCATTCGCCGCTCGCGCAAGTACTTCAGCCACATCCTTATCGCCGCCGTGCGCCGGGCTCGGGTCGAACCGCTTCGTCCGTCCTCGCGCTGGACTTCGAGAAAATCGACGATGTGTTCGCGTTCGATATCGTCGGCGCGGGCGATTCCCCGACTCTTCAGGTAAGCGGCGAATCGCCTGAGATCGCCCGCGTACGCCTCGCAAGAATTGTGCGCAAGCCCTTTTTCGAGCATCAACGCGCCGAGATAAAGCTCGATCTCGTCGTCGATCACAGCTTGGCGAGGAAGTCGTCGATCAACTTGCGCATCTTCGGCTTCGCCGCCTCTCCCGCCGCGACCACTTCCTCGTGCGTCAACGGCGAAAGCGAAATCCCCGCCGCCAGATTGGTCACCAGCGAGACTCCCGCTACTTTCATCCCGCAAGCGTGGGCGAATACCGCTTCGGGAACCGTGGACATTCCGACCACATCGGCGCCTTGCGCCCGATAAGCGCGAATTTCCGCCGGCGTCTCGTAGGCGGGGCCGATGTTGAAGGCGTAGACCCCGTCCATCGCCCGAAGCCCGTGCCGATTCGCGCTCGAGCGCAGCAGTTCCGCCAAATGCCGCGAATAGACCTCGGTCATGTCGGGGAAACGCTCACCCCACTCGGCGACATGCGCACCGACGAGCGGACTAAAGCCGATGAGATTGATGTGGTCGCGAATGATCACGAAGTCGCCCGGTCGAAGCGCCGGATTGATCCCTCCCGAGGCGTTGGTCAGGAGAATCGTGCGCGTGCCCATGCGCCGCAACATCTCCGTCGGCAACACTACCGACTCCCAGCCCGCGCCCTCGTAGTAATGGCGACGTCCGCACCACGCGGCGACGAGCTTCCCGGCGCGACGATAGAGAACGAACTCCCCGACGTGGCCCTTGACCGTGGACGCACCCAGCCCCGGAATGTCGGCGTAGGAAGCGCGAAAGACGACCTCGTCCATCTCCAACGCCTCGCCCCAACCCGAGCCCAGCATAATGCCAAGATCCGGCGGACGCTCGAAGCAAACATCGGGGAAATAAGCCGCCGCCTGATCAAAATCCGCTAAATGCATGGCCAACACCTCCATTGCGTTCCGTCATAAGGCGAGTTGCGCGAAAGACTCGCGAAAGCTTCGACTTCGACCTTCTTCAGCTCGCCGATTTCTATCCTCGTTTTGGGCAAATCGTCCGCGATTCCGCGCACGATATCGCGCGGGAGCTTCCACCACGCCTCGGCCCACTTCTCCACTGACATTCCCTCTTCCTCGACCATTACGCCGTAGGTCACGGGAATCGCGGTCTCCAAGCCGATGATTCCGTTCGCGGAATCTCGAAAACCGAGCCGCTTGCGCTCCGCCGGGTGCGGCGCGTGGTCGGTCGCGAACATAAGTACCCCGTCTTTTACCGCGCGACGCAGTTCCGCGCGATCCTCGCGGTTGCCGAGCGGCGGCGCCATCTTGAAAGCGGCGTCGTCGGCTTCAATTTCCTCGCAAGCGAACAGAAGATGGTGCGGCGTCGCCTCGGCGGTAACCGGCAGACCCTCGCGTTGCGCATTGCGAACGAGCTCCACGCCCTCGGCGGTGGAAATGTGCTGAATGTGCAAGCGACAGCCGGTTGCGCGACAAATCGAAAGATCGCGCCGAATCGCCCGCGTTTCGGTCTCGACCGAAATCGTCGGCAAGCCGAGTTTGCGCGCAAGCGGACAATCGCGAATCACGCCGCCCGCCTCAACCGCGCCGTCCATCGCGTGCTCGCAAACGACCATGTTGAGGTCGGCGATGCGCGCCATCGCCCTTTCCATCACCTTGTCGTCGGCGACATACGAGCCGTCGTCGGTGAAAAAAGCGGCTCCCGCCTCGGCGAGCGCCTCCAAATCCGACGGCTCCTTGCCCAATCGTCCGCGCGTAATCGTCGCCGAAGGATAAATCCTCGCGCCGCCCCGCGCCGCGAGATTCGCCTTTATCCACTCGACCGAATCGCCGGCCGGCGTCGTATTGGGCATCGTCACCACCGCCGCGAATCCGCCGCGCCGCGCCGCCTCGAGCCCGCTCGCGGTCGTCTCCGCTTGGGTCATGCCGGGATCGCGAAAGTGGACGTGCACGTCCACGAAACCGGGAAATTCGCGTGTCTCAATGGCCGGCATGTTTATCAAGCTTCTTCGGAAAGCGGACCTTCACTCCCGCTTCCTCGATTGCATAGCGAAGGTTCGCCTCCGCGAGCTGCATCGAGTCGTACCGCACTTTCAGCGTCTTCGTGTCGAAATCCCACTCGAGCGAATCGAGATCCACGCCACGGTAAATCGAAATCGCCTTTACGACGCTCTGGGTCGTCTGCGCGTCGGCGCGAAGACCCGGAAGCTCCACTACGCAAACGCGGAAGTCCTCGCGTCGACAACCCGCGAGCGCGAGCAAAATCGCCAATGCCGCGAACTTACGCATAAGTCGAAACGTCCTTTCCCGGGCCGAACGGCGAAAGACGACGCAACTTCGCGATTATCGGCGGCAGCTCTTCAAGCACGTAAGACACCTCGTCCATCGTGTTGTAGCGCGAAAGCGAGAACCGCACCGAGCCGTGAACGGCGGTAAACGGAACTCCCATCGCGCGAATCACGTGGCTCGGATCGAGCGAACCCGAAGCGCACGCCGAGCCGGTGGAAATGCAAATCCCGCGATCGCTCAAATGATAGGCGATCGCCTCGCCCTCGATATATTCGAAGCTGACGTTGAGCGTATTGGGGAGCCGATGCGCCTTGTCGCCGTTGATCAGCACGTTCGGACACTTCGCGAGAATCCCCGCCTCCAGCCGATCGCGCATCGCCGCCAGCGCCTTCGCCTCCTCCGCCATCCCCCTCCGCGCAAGCTCGCACGCCTTGGCGAGCGCGACGACGTAAGGAACGTTTTCGGTTCCCGCGCGCCGACCGCGCTCTTGGTGGCCGCCCAGCATAAACGGCTTCGCCTTCGTTCCCTTGCGAATGTAGAAAATCCCCACTCCTTTCGGCGCGTGGAACTTGTGGCCCGACATCGAAAGCATGTCGATGGGGACTTTCTTCACATCCACCGGAATCTTGCCCGCGACCTGCACGGCGTCGGTATGGAAAATCGCACCCTTCTCCTTGCAAATCCTCGCCGCTTCCTCAATCGGGAAGACGACGCCGGTTTCGTTGTTCGCCCACATGATCGAAACGAGCGAATTCTCCCGCACTTCGGCGCGCAACTCCTCGAGATCGAGTTGCCCCAAACTGTTCACTTTCAGTTCCACGACCTCGTGTCCCATCGCCTTGAGTCGACGGCAGGGCTGCAACACCGCGGGATGCTCGACGGCGGTGGTGACGACCTTCAAGTCCTTGCCGAACCAGTCGGCGACGCCACGAATCGCGGAATTGTCGGATTCGGTCGCGCACGAAGTGAAGACGATTTCGTCCGGCTCGGCGTTGATGAACGACGCCACTTCCTCGCGCGATTTTTCGATATATTTCGCGACCTCGCCGCCGAAGGCGTGCATCGAACTCGGATTCCCGTAAAGCTCCCCGAAAAACGGCCGCATCGCCTCCACCGCCTCGGGCGCAACTCGCGTAGTCGCATTATTGTCGAAATAAACCGTTCTCGCCATCAGAAAAGTCCTCCGTTCACGCTGATAACCTGCCGCGTTAGATAGGCGGCGCCATCGGATAAGAGATATTTAACGAGCGAGGCGACTTCCGCCGCCGTACCGAAGCGGCGCATGGGAATCGCCTTGCGGATTTCATCCGCAAATTCGAGATTCTCCGTCATTTCCGTTTCGATCACCCCGGGCGCGATCGCATTCACGGTAATGCCGCGCTTGGCGAGCTCGACCGCCAGCGCCTTCGTAGCTCCGATAATCCCCGCCTTCGCCGCCGAGTAGTTCACCTGGCCGCGATTGCCGACGACGCCGGAAACCGACGAAATCGCGACGATTCGGCCCTTGATGCGCGCGGAGACCATCGGCATCACGCACGGCTTCAAAACGTTGTAGAACCCGTTCAAGTCGACGTTGATTACCTCGTCCCACTCCTTGTCTTCCATCGCCGGAAAGGCGTTGTCGCGATTGACGCCCGCATTGAGAACGACGCCGTAGTAGGGGCCGTGCGCGGCGATATCCTCGCCGAGCGCCTTCATCGCTGCCGCGCGGTCGGCGATGTCGAAGCGAAGCGTAGTACCGGGAGATTTCACGGAATGGGTTACGACTTCGTAGCCCTCGGCGGCGAGCGCGTCGGCAATCGCCTTGCCGATGCCGCGGGAACTGCCGGTTACCAATACGCGTTTCATGCGACGAGTTTCTCCAAATCGGGAATCTTTTTGGTCAGCCATTTGCGGCAGGCGGCGAGGATTTCGCTCGCGCTCGCGCCATCGCCCGCCGACTCCGAAACCGCGAGATACTCGGCGAGATCGGCGCGAGTAAGCCGGGAAAAGAGCTTCGCCATCACCGGAATATATGTCGTCGACATCGACAGCATGTCGATGCCCATCGCCGCCCACAACACTCCCATAATCGGATCGGCGGCGGATTCGCCGCAAACTCCGACGGGAATGCGATTGCGCTTCGCCGCCGCGATGACGTAGCGCATCAACTTCAGCACCGCGGGATTGGTCGGCTGGTAGAGGTGGGCCACCGCCTCGTTGCTGCGATCCGCCGCCATCGTGTACTGGATGAGATCGTTGGTGCCGATTGAAAGAAAGTCCACCTTTTTCGCGATCGCTTCGGCGTTGAGCGCCGCCGCCGGGACTTCGATCATCGCGCCGATGCGAATCGACTTGTCGTAAGCGACGCCTTCGCGGTCGAGTTCGCGCTTCACCGCTTCAATCGCCTCCTTCGCCGCCTCGACTTCCTCCACGCACGAAATCATCGGGTTCATGACGCAAATCCGTCCGAACGCCGAAGCGCGAAGAATCGCCCTCAGTTGCGTATGGTAGACTCCGCGATTGGACAGGAGATAGCGAATCGAACGGTTGCCGAGAAACGGATTCGCCTCGCGAATCGAAATCCCCTTCACCGCCTTGTCGCCGCCGATGTCCAGCGTGCGAATGGTGATAGTGGCCTCCGGCGAAAGGGAGATTACGAACTTCGCCGCGTCGCGATAGGCGACGAACTGCTCCTCTTCGGTCGGCTCGGAACCGCGATTGAGCCAAAGGTATTCGCTGCGATATAGACCAATGCCGCGCGCGCCGTGTTCCTTCAAGCCGCCGATCGGCACTCCGGGATGGACGTTCGCGAAAATGAGCACCTCGCCGCCGTCCGCGAGCGTACCCGCCGGTTTTCCGACGAGTGCCGACAAGTTGCTCGCCTTCTGCCGTTCGGCGAGCGCGCGAAATTCCCGCTCCGTCGCCTCGTCGGGCGCAACGGTAATCGCGCCGTTGGTTCCGTCCAAAAGCACCGTTTCGCCGGGCGAGACGAGTTCGGTAATTTCTCCGAGCCCCGTTACCGCCGGCAGCCCCATCGCCCGCGCCAAAAGCGCGACATGACTTGTCGGCGAACCGCCGTTGGTCGCGAACCCGAGCACGTACTCGCGCGGCATCTGCACGGTTTCGGAAGGCGTAAGATCCTCCGCGACGATAATGCTCGGCGTCTTCAACTCGCTATAGGGCGAAGAGGCGAAACCGGTAAGCGCCTTCAAAAGCCGCTTCTCCACGTCGTCGATGTCGCGCACCCGCTCGCGAAAATACTCGTCGTTCATCTTCGCGAACTGCGATCTCGCGTGATCCGCCGTCTTGCGAACCGCGGCCGCGGCGTTGAGCCGCTCGTTCGAGATGTAGCGCTCGGTCTCCGCCTTTACCATCGGATCCTCGATCAGCATCAGGTGGCACTCGAAGACCTTGATGTCGTCCTTGCCGCCGGTGCGCGACTTCAGCGTTTCGACGATCCCCTCCAGTTCCTTGCGCGTGTCGGCGATCGCCTTGCGGAATTTCTCGAGCTCCGCCGCTTCGCCGCCCTCTTCGACGACGTACTCCGGAAGCGGAATTTCGCCATCCCCACGATACACGAAAACCGGACCCGCCACGAAACCCCTCGCCGTGGCAAGCCCGGGTAAGGTGCGCATTCTCGAACTACTGTTCATCCGGGATGTCGAACTTCCGTTCGACGAGCGCCTCCAATTCGTCCAACGCCTCCTGCGCGTCCTTGCCGCGCGCCGTGACTTTGAGTACCGTGCCGCAAACCGCCTCCAGCGTCATTAGCGCCATAATGGACTTACCCGAGACGACGTTACCGTCCTTCTCGACGTCGATTTCCGATTCGTATCGGCTCGCGAGCTTGGCGAAGAGCCCCGCGGGACGAACGTGCATTCCGTACTTGTTCTTGAGTTCGAACTCCCGCACCAGTTTATCGGCCATTCGACTTGCCCTTTCGTTTTTCCGGAATTCGGGCGCTTTCCTCCGCGCGGCAGCGCAGACGCTCCGAAAGCGAGCTTACCGGATCCATGCCAGAAAAGAGAAGCTTTTGCTGCATCGCCGCGGTCTCGACGAGATTCACGAGGTCGCGTCCAGCCGAAACCGGAATGATGACGTTAGGAACCTCGACGCCGAGAATCGTCTTGTAGTGGCGAGTCTGCCCCACGCGATCGAGTTCACTTTTAACGTCGCTAAGCCGTTTGAAGGAGATTATGAGTTGCAGCCGCTTTTCGCCGCGTATCGCCGAGACCCCGAAAAGACTGGGGATGTGCATGATACCGATGCCGCGAATCTCCATATAGCCCGCGGTCGAATCCGAGGCGGAACCGAAGAGAAGATTGTTTCCGACTTCCTTGCGAATGCAGGTAAGATCGTCGGCGATCAACGCGCAACCGCGCTTGATAAGCCCGAGCGCGGTCTCGCTCTTGCCGACCCCGGGATCGCCTTCGATGAGGACGCCGAGCCCCGCGACCTCGACCATCGTCCCGTAAATCGTCGTCGTCGGCGCCAAAACGCCCTCAATCACAAACGCGCTGCGGCTCGCGAAAACGCGCGTCTTGAGCGGCGTCGTCATGATGACCGCGCCCATTTCGTCGGCAATCGCGACTTCCTCCTTGCGCGGCTGCTGACCATTGGTGAAAACGAAGCAGAACGCCTTGCGCTCGATCAGCGCCTTGAAGCGCTTGAAGCGCGTCTTGTCGTCCAGCGAGTTCAGATACGCGGTTTCGCTCTTGCCGATCAACTGGAGCCGCTTCCACGCGAAATGCTCGTAAAAGCCGGTGAGCGCGAGCCCTGGACGGCTCACGATCGGCTCTTCGACCTTGCGGTCGAGCGCCGCTTCGCCCGCGACCAGCGTCAGCTGAAGCTCCTCACGGCCGGCTTCCAGGAAGTCGGCGACCGTGAGGAAACCCCGCGCTTTCGCCTTGGAGGGCAGTCGTTTCATTCGTCAATTCTTGGCCGAGGCCGCGCGCTGACGGCGAACCGTGCCCTTGCGCGCCTTGACCCGCATCTTCAGGAGCTGGCGCTCGGCCCGCGCCGCCGCCGCATCGATGACGCTCTTCGCGGACTCCGAGAATTCCTTGGCGCCCACCGCCGTCTCGCCGAGACGATTGGCGACGACTTCCGCCATGTACATGTGCTTCTTGACGTCGATGTCGATTACGATCGCCGCCTTGGTCACCTTCGGAAATCTCTCCTTCAGAAGATTCATGCGCTTTTCCGCGTATTCCTTGAGCGACTCGATTCTGACGTCGCTGTGTCTCATCGTAACTTCAATGCTCATTCTTGGACTCCTTTCTTTTACATCCGGAAGTTCTCACCGAGGTATTTCTCGCGCACCTCCGGGTCGTTTACCAGTTCGTCGCTGGTTCCTTCCTTCAACAGTTTACCATTATACACCAAATACGCCCGATTTACAACACTCAATGTTTCCCGCACGTTGTGATCGGTAATGACGATCCCGAGGCCCTTCGCCGCCAATTTACGGACGATTTCCTGAATCTCGTTCACCGAAAGCGGATCTACGCCCGCAAACGGCTCGTCGAGCATCAGAATCGCCGGATTGCGCACCAGCGCGCGCGCGATTTCGAGTTTGCGCCGTTCGCCGCCGGAAAGCGTGTAGGCGGGCTGCTTGGCGACTTTAATAAGATCGAACGGCGCGAGCAACTCCTCGGCGCGAGCGGCGCGTTCCTTGCGCGAAAGCGGCAAGGTCTCCAAAATCGCCATTACGTTGTCCCATACCGAAAGCTTGCGGAAGATGCTCGCCTCCTGCGCAAGATAGCCGAGCCCCTTGCGCGCGCGTTTGTAAACCGGCAGACGCGTTATGTCCTCGCCGTGGAAGACGACGCTTCCCGACTCCGGCTTCACCAACCCGACGATCATGTAGAAAGTCGTCGTCTTGCCCGCGCCGTTCGGCCCGAGAATACCGACGATCTCGCCGCAGGAGCATTTGACGTCCATGCCGCTGACGACGGTTCGGTCGCCATAGACCTTGACGAGGCCTCGCGCCTCCAAATCCGCCGTTCGCGCGCGCTCCGACGCCATCGCGCTCATCGCATCCATCACCAAGTCGCTCATAGTTTAAGTCCCTTCCCGCCGTTTCCGATGGTGATTTCCGAACCGTCCACCTGAACTTGCTCGGACTCGATCCAGAATTTGATGCGCCTGCCGCGTAGCGCGTCCTTGTCCTCCTCGGCGAGCGAAGCCGGTGCGTTTTCGTCGCCGTAAAGCTCGATCTCGCCCGCTCCGCGCCGGAACTGCGCCATCGCGCACTCGCCGTGACGCTGGCGATTGGTAATCGCGACGTCGCCAAGCGCGACAATGCGCTCCAGCTCGTTCGAGGAATTAAAAAACGCGAAAAGCCGATCGGCGTGGAGATTGTAGTCGGCGGCGTAGCGAACGAACGCGTCGCCCTCGAACATCACCACTCCCTCGTTCTTGTCGAGATCGCTCCGCCGCGCGGTGATTTCCACGCCCTCCGATTGCGCCTCGGCCGGCTCCTTGTCGTTATCTCCGAAAAGCGTATCCTCGATGCCGAGGAGCGACCAGGCGAAAACGATTAGCGTCGCAAGCGTCATAGCGGCAGTCCTCCGGTCTTCACGTCTTTCGACTCGACGCGCGAGGACTCGAAACTGATGACGTAATTCTCCGGCGAGGAGAAGTAGACGCCATCGCCGGTGAACGAAGTCCGGTCGCGTACGATTCGTGCGCGCCCTTCGACCCAACCGCTCTTGGTGTCGCGATCGACGACGCAACTCCTGGCCTCGATGCGCGAAAGCTCCTTGCCGTCCAAATCGAGCTGGGTAATGACGACGCCATCGGCCCAAATGATTCCTTCCTTCAGGAAGAACTGCGCCCGGTCGGCGGCGATGGAGAACTTAATCGCGCCATTCGGATAGGTCTCGATCGGCACGACCATTCCCTCGGCGGACTGATCGACGCGCGCCGTGCAATTCGAATACGCCGCGCGCAACCGCTCGGCTTCGCGGGTAAGCATTTCGCGTTTGCCGAGCCACGTCTCCGAGTCGAAGGCGAAGGCGAAAAGCGGTAGCAGACAGAGGACGAAAAGCGAAAACTTCACGTCTTTCAATCCTCGACCGTTCGCTTGATGGCGACGAGCTCTTTCCAAAGCGATTCGACCTCGGCGAAACGAATCGCGTTCGCGGCGTCGCTCTTCGCGACCTTGGGATTCATGTGGGTTTCCATGAAAACGCCGTCCACCGCTCCGGTCGCCACCGCCGCGCGCGCAATGAGCGGCGCGAACTTGCCGTCGCCGCCCGAACCCGTGCCCAGCCCGCCCGGATGCTGCACGGCGTGGGTCGCGTCCATCACCACCGGATATCCCGTTTCGCGCATAATCGCCAACGACCGCATATCCACGACGAGATTGCGATAACCGAAGGAACTGCCGCGCTCGCAAAGGACGATGCGCTTATTACCGGTCGACTCGATCTTGCGAACGACTTGAACCATATCCTCCGGCGCCATAAACTGGCCCTTCTTGACATTCACCACCGCCCCGGTTTCGCCGGCGGCGATCACGAGATCGGTCTGGCGAGCGAGAAACGCGGGAATCTGCAGTATGTCGCACACTTCAGCGGCGACTTTCGCCTGCCACGGCTCGTGAACGTCGGTAAGAACGGGAACGTCGTACTTGGCGCGAATCTCCGCGAGAATTTCAAGACCCTTGTCGAGACCGGGGCCGCGGAACGAATCGACGCTGGTGCGGTTGGCCTTGTCGAAGCTCGCCTTGAATACGTAAGGCACCTTCAGCTTTTTCGCGAGACGCGAAAGCTTTTCCGCGAGGCCGAGCGCCATCGCGCGCGACTCGATTACGCACGGGCCGGCAATGAACACGAGCTTGTCCTTGCCGAACGCCACCCCTTTGTCAACGGAGACTGTTTTCATATGGGAGTATTATACCAAAAAATCTCCGAAATATGATAATATAAGCACGGATGAACGCACTCGTCGACTCGCTTTCGGTTTTAATCGTCACCTTCAACGGCGACGAGATGCTGAAAAACTGCCTCGACTCCTTGTATCGCGTCTATTCCCGTCGACTTGAAATCATCGTGGTGGACAACGCCGCCTCCCCCGCCACCGCCGAGCTCGTTCGCGCCTACGGCGACGTCAAATATCTCGCGAGCGAACGAAACCTCGGGTTCGCGGGTGGCAACAATTTGGGGCTAAAGCTCGTCACTCGCCCCTATCTCCTGTTGCTCAACAACGACACCGTCATCCACGAAGATTCGTTTTCGCCGCTACTTGAATTTCTCGCGACTCACCCGAAAGTCGGTATCGTCCAAGGCACGATGAATATTCCCGACCTCGATAACGGACTCGACGTCTGCGGCGAAGACCTCTGGCCCTGGGGAGTTCTTCGCCATCGCAACCACGGCAAGCCCACCGCCACCACTCCACTCGCGCCCAAACGGGTTTTCGCCGCCAAAGGCGCGATGATGATGATTAGACGCACGGTAATCGACGAACTTGGCGAGCTTTTCGACGCCTCGTTCAAAAACTATTTCGAGGACATCGACTTTTGCTTCCGCGCGCGAAATCGCGGTTGGGAGACGTGGTTCGTCCCCACTCCGCCGATCAATCATCTCTGCGGACGAACTTCTTCACGTTTCGACCAAAGCGAAATAAAAGCACAATACCTTCGAAACATCTTTCGATCCTTTTCTCGCAACTTCGGCTTTTGGGGAAAGCTATTCGTCATTCCCGCCTTTACGCTCGCCGCGCTCATCGGCGCGCCACGCGCGCTATTCGCCGCCATCCGTTCTGAAGGCGAACGATAAGCTCGATCAGTAGCGTCTTGAAGGCGAGCGCCTTCGCGCTCTCGATCATGCGCCGCGAAAACGGCGGCGTTGTGCGGACGGCGAAATCGAGCCGAACGCCCTCGCGCTCGGCGAGTTCGATCGCCGCGCGCTCGTAAAAGCCCTTGCGCACCGCATCCACGAAGGGAATCTCCGCGCGCTCCGAAACCAGCAAAGGCCTCGGATCGCGCTCGTCGAACATATAACTTCCCCTACGCTCGAATTCCCATGCGCTCGCGGTGCGCGAGGCGATGCTCCGCAAGAATTCGCGATTCCATATTCCCGCCTTACACGAAACGGCGTAAGCCGTGTTCTTCACCGCGCGCGGCGGCTCGGGAATGAGCCGATAGTTAAGCGCATCCGCCTTTTTCGCCTCGTTAAGCCGCTTGAGGACGAGCGCGGTGTCAACGTCGGCCGAAAGCCAGTAGTCGTTCATCAGCAAAAGCACGTACGGAGTCGCAATCTCGTCCAACGCCGCTACGAGAATCTGCGACCAGGTCTTGCCGCGCCCGACGAGAATCTTGCGATCAAAGCCGGCTTCCGCGCCGCTCTCTCCCGCCACCGCCAACTCGAACGGCGAATCCGCCCAATGACGGCGGAAGAACGCGAGAAACGGCCGCTCGACGTCGCGATACTTGTCGCAACTCGCGACTAATATCGTACAATCGGCGTTCACGCGGCGTTAGCGACGTAATCGCGATAGAAAATCGCGCCGCCGACGGCGAAATAAACGCCGACTACGTAACTCGCGCACATCGCCGCAAAAATAAGCGCCGCATCCGCAAAGAGCAAACCCGCACTTTCAGCGGCGATAGACATGTAAGTCGTCGCCATCACCGCCAGCATCAACACCAAAACGACGGTTATCGATAGCCAATAGGAGCAATCCAACATGAATAGCCACCACTTCTTGCCGCGCATCCTCGCCGTACATTCCCGAATGCACTTCACCGCCGACCAGTCGGGATTGTCCGCTTTGAGGAAGAATGCAAAGCGATAACGGTAAAAAAGAACCATTGCAATCCACAGCGCGACGAAAAACGCGACTACGGCGCCCAGACCGAAGTAGACGTTGCGCGGCGACATTTCAAGCGTCAAATTGTCGCAACAGACCACGCCAAGGCCAAGCGGAATAACGAGCGCAAAAATCACAATCATTACAAGGCAAAAATACAATGCTAAAAGCGAAAGCGGCGACTTGAAGCCGGAGAACATCGCCTTCACGCACCCTTCGCTCGAAGAGCGCACGCAATTAGCAAAAACTCTCGCGCCGCCGTAGGCACCGATTGCATTAATCACCAAAGCGACAAACAGGAAAAGCAGTAGCGCGCCAACGGTATGCATACCAAACCCACGCTCCGAACCAGCGGCAAGCGCCACTTCCGTCATCTTTTGAACGGGGCCAAGAACTATTTGGCCGACAAAACCAAATAGCAGCAACGAGCCGACGATACGCCAAAACCAGCCATTGGCTCCAAAAAGTCGCGTCCAAGCCTCCTTGCGGATTTCGCAGTACTTTATCTTCTCCATGACTTATTTCTCGTTCTCGATCGTCTCTACGCCTTGCATCGCCTGAGACATCTGATAAGCCATGAACACGTTCACGCAAGCGGCAATCCCCTTGAACTCGTCGGCGGAAACGCGCACAATTCCGCGAAAAGCGTCCTGCTCTCGCCACCACGCTCCGGCAATGGCTCTCTCGCCTTCTTCGGGCAACGTCTTGACGAGCGGTTCAATGGACGCGCGCTCATCGCTCTCCAGCTTCGCCAGCACCACTGGAAGCGAGGCCTTGATGGTCGAATAAAGCGAGACAACGTCCGCCTTGCAAAGGGTCTTGCCTTTCGCCTCGGGCACCGTACTTTCAAAGCGCGCCTTAGGAGTCGTTTTCGGCGATGCACCCTTGACCGAGAACGACGCGCCGCACGCGGGCGACTTGAAGCCCTTGGTCGAGGCGCTTTGCAATCCGCCCAAGTCGCCCATCAACGCCGCAAGATCGATTCCGGCGATTTTCTCCGCGTCTTTTGTGATGTATTCGCAAAGCGCGGGAATATCCAGCGTATAAACCCCGTAGTTCTTGACTGGCTCTTTGACGGAAATGAACGAGGCGTCGAGACCGTGCTTTTTAAGAACGCTCTCGATTTTGTCCCACGAAATATACTCTCCGCCGACATCCGCCGCCATTAACGAAGCGGAAAGCGCTTTCGGATCAAGAGCGTTCCAAGCCGAATCCTCGATACCCTTCATGCAAAGCGTTTCGAGCGTACCGCCCTTTGTAATCTTGGCGAGCACCCGAGCATCAAGCCCCGCTTCGTTGATGCGCACTCCGATTGCAACCGACGAAATGCCTTTCGACCACATTTCAAGTTCGGCAAGTTTGCAATATTCGGGCGAATCTTTCTTCTCCTTCGCCATCTTGTCCGCGAGCGAGTCCGCAAACATCTTAATCCCTTTCGGCAATACGACCACTTTCGCCAAATCGCCATTCATCTTGCGCGACGCCGCCTTAATCTCCTTGAGCGCTTCAAGCGCGAGCTCGCTCTTATCGCTCCACGCAACCCACTTGCCGTCTTCCGAGAAAACGACGGCCAGCGTCGTTTCGTCCAGCTTCACCGTAATGACGCCGTCTTTTTCGGTAGCATCGGGGTGAGTGGCGAGGAAATCCGCCTTCGATTGCGCAATCGGATAGAGCGCGGCGACCGCCACGTCGTTTTTGTCCAGTTGCGCGTTCAGCTTCTCGGGATCGGCGTAAGTGGCGAAAAGCGTGGATTCGCCGTCTCGCGCAGGACCAAAGAGCTTGATTTGCGGCAAGGTCGAAATCGCCTGCGACGCCATAAACCCGATCATTGGATTGCCGGTCAACTCGCCAAGCTGCGTCACGCCCTTAACAAGCTCGTCAACATGTGCGATCTGAATGTTGGCAACATGTTCCCGCGCACCGAACGCGGCGAAGGATACGACTGCGAGAATCGAAAAAACGAGCTTTTTCATAAACTGATTCCTTTCGGTTGGGCTTTTGCCTTGAATGCCGTTATTATACCAAAAAACCATTATCGCACGCTACTACAATCTGACATACACCTTGGCACGATCCATTAGGACCAACACCGCGAAGATGATTAGCGACTTTCCGAAAGCCAGCACCGCCGGATAGAACCCGTCAACCATCGGTGCAAGCGCGTAAGCAAATGAATTCACCACCGAATCGAAGCGCACGAACTCTCCGAGAAAATAGGCGAGAATCGCATTGCGGCCATAGTAGCCAAGCCACATCATCCCCTTCGTCCACCCCTTTTCATCCACCACGAAGTGGAACGCCGATAGCAGCAACAACGCATATCCGGAGCTGACGAGCGTCATCGAGGACGTCCAAAGCCGTTTTATGATCGGATGCCACGGGCTCCAAGCGTAACCGAGCAACAGCGCGCTCACCCCGAACGCCGCCAATCCAAGCGTCTTTTGACGCGCGGAATGGTCTCGCCTCTTCAGCCACGAACCGGCCAAGGCGCCGATGGCGACCGAGACAATGAAATTAAGCGAACTTAGTATCCATGAATTATTGTAATAAGGCGAAAAATGCCAGTTGCCATTGGAGTCGTAATAGACGCCATCGCGAAAGCGCCCTAAAACCGCGTTGTCAATCGCCTCGGCGATATTGCCGGTGTGGGTGAAATCTCCACCCAGCGACATAACGAGCGCATAAACGACGAGACAAAAACCGCAAACTGCGAGCATCCACCGACGCGAAAGATTCAGCACCATAATCGCCGTGGCAAGATACCCTACCGCAATCGCCTGCAAAGTATTGGTGAATAGCCGTATGCGTAGCGGATCGAAAGACAACAACTCCCCTTGAATCACCATCCCCAGCAACCACAAGAGGCAAAAACGTCGAAGCAGTCGAATGTAAAGTGCGAGCTTGTCGCCCGATTGACGGTATTTGTCGAGACTAAAGGGAATCGTCACTCCGGAAACGAACAGAAAGGCCGGCATTACCATGTCCCAAACCGAAAGTCCTTCCCATTCCGCATGAGTAAACGCGCCCACCAGCCACTTGAACGCCGGCGCATCTATTTCGCCGCGCATCGCCCACAGAATCGGCTGAAAACCGACCAAAACGAACATTATGAGCCCTCGCATGAGGTCAATCGAAAGTATCCGCTTTGTATCCGCCGCCATATTCGTTACGCATTATATCATATATTGCGTTCAGAGGCGTCACTCGAAGACGACAAGCCGCTCGCTCGATGACGTCGATAACGCCCAAACCGTCGTCCCTCCTCTTGTGCGTCATCGCCGCCATCTATACATGCGGGCGCTGTCGCGCGGCTTACGCCGTTGCTTCGCAACCTACCCTCAGGAGGCGACACTTCGTTAGCCTCCTTCGGCGCATTGCTCGCACCATTCCGTTCCTTCGTTTGCAACTAAGCGCTAAAGCGCAATTACGGCATTTCTACGGTAACCTTGAAGAAATTGTAGTTCTCGGCATCGTCCTTGACTTCAGCCCAGGTGACGTCATTCAACTTCGACTTGCCGTAAACCGTATATTTTCTCACGTAGTTGCCGCGCTCGTCCTTCAACTCCGGCGACCAACCGATAATTGGCTTGTTGTTCTCGTCAAATGTAATCGATGCCGTGAACTTGTCGTCGGGATTCGTCGGATCGGTTCCTGCAACGTAATCTTGCCAAACCAACATCGGCGCACCGCCAATTCCAGTCTTTCCCGTCGCCATCGTAAGCGCCTTGCCGAAATCGCTACCGAATGTAGCCGTGAAATCAGGGAATTGCTCAGCCCAACTCTGCGGAACCGACACCGCCCCTCCCCTAATCTCCGTCAAAACCGCAACAAAATCAGTATCAATTGGTGGCGTAACATTCTCCGGCACAACACTATTTACTACATAATGAACTACCACATTGGTCGTAGTTAAATACACTCCTGCAATACCGGTATCCCAATCGTAACTCTCGCCAGAATGAACAATCGCTCTACCGCACCATCCCTCTGGAAGATTAGCTGTAAAGCCGCCATCCCACCCAATCGATCCACTCGGCACCGAAACGATAAGACGTCTTGGCGTGCCCTCAAACACGCCGTCGCCGCAATCAGGCGCATCGCCTTTAAATTCAATTGAAAGTAAATTTGCACAATCACAAAACGCCTTACTTCCAATCTTTGTTACATTTGCTGGTATTGTAACTGACGTTAATTTATCACAACCATTAAAAGCATCATCTCCAATATTTACAACGCTCGGAGGAAGTGTTACCGAAGTTAACTCGCTACACCCAGCAAACATAGATTCAGTTATACTCGATACCCCATCACAAATAACCACCTCTTTTATCGTTGTATATGCTTGAGGAAATACTGATGACAACTTCCACGCCGGTATCGTCACTTTTGTTAGTCCACTACAACCAAAAAATGTTGGGAGAGAATACGAAGCCGTTGGCACAGACGTCTTGCTTGATGATATGGTTAATTCCACAAGACCGCTACACCCGCTAAAAGCACTAAGCCCAATGCTCATCACACTCGCTGGTATCGTTACTGATGTTATACCACAACAATCGCAAAATGCCAATTCGCCAATAGCAACAACCGGTCTCCCATCGTATTGTTCTGGTATCTCAAGCGCTTCCGGAATCTCGCCATAAATCCCGGTAATCGTAATCGCACCGTCTTCGCCAACCGAATACTTGAACTTATGTATGCCAAGCGCTGGCAACGACTCAACCACCTCACCGTAAAAACCAGAGCCTTTTAACAGCTCCTTCACGCGCTCGCCATCTCCAATACAACAATTTATCTGTTTTAGTTTAGGACAATCGGCGAAAGCCAGCCCGCCAATCCAATTCACATTACCAGGAATCTCCACATACTCCAAATTCTCGCAATTGCGAAACGCACAATTGCCAATAAACTCCGTCGTATATGGCAACATAACGGATTCAACACTGTAACAACCACGAAACGCTTCACCACCAATACGCCAAACGCCATCCGGAATTGACAGTGATTTAACAGTTAATGAATATGTAAATGTTCCATCGGCAATCTCAACTATATTTGTCGGAATATTAATATCACATCCAGATTGTTGAAACGCAAACTCGCCAATAACCACAACAGAATTTGGCAATGTCACCTTCTTGCATCCACTGGATCCTGCATAAGCAGCAAACGCGCCTTCGCTTATCATACGGACGCCCTCGGGAACGACAATCTCCTCCGACGTGCTTTCCACCGCAATAAGGCATCCATCTGCAATAACCAAGCCATCGCCAAGACCACTACAACCGCTAAACGCATAACCAATTGATACAACACTTGATGGTATTGTAATAGAGTTTATCTCACTATGACCCTCAAATGCACCACTGCCGATACTCTTAACGCCATTCGGTATTACGACCGCCGATTTGTCTCCAAAATAATCCGATAAGACATCTTTAACAATTACAAAACCATCGCTATCTTGTAATCCACTGCAACCATGAAAGGCATTAGCATTTATACGAACTCCATCAGAAATTGTTACCGACTTAATTTCCGTATGCCCTTCAAAAGCTCCACTACTAACTTCTTTTACTTCCGTTGGTATTGAAATTAAATCACTGTTACCAAAATAATCAAATAAAATATTTTTCACAACAACAAATCCATTCGCATCTTTTAAGCCATAACAGCCTTTAAATGCGCCCCTTTCAATGCGAATATCGCCGTTTAATATCGTTACCGACGTAAGTCCGCTACACCCCTCAAAAGCATAAACACCGAGACTCTTCATGCTTGGAGGCAGTATGATAGACTTAAGCGCAGAACATTCATAAAATGCTCCTTCGTCGATTACAACTACTCCATCTTCAAATATGATCTCTTCCAGTGTTGTGCACCATGAAAAAGCGTGCACCCCCACCCACTCGATCGACGAAGGAATTTTCACCGATTTAACTTGCTCTCGCATAGAAAATGCACCCCATCCAATACCAACAACGGTTTTGCCGGCATAGACCGACGGAATATCCAATATTTCCGGCACATCACCATCAATACCAGTAATCGTAATCGTACCATTGGCGTTTGTCGAATATTCAAACCCGTATGTTGATGCAAACACACTCGTTATGACAAAAACTGAAAGCAACCCAAACAGAAGATATCGCAATTCGATATTGATATGCATAACAATTTATCCTTTCGTTTAACCCTCTAACTTATAACAAAATCCTTGCGCACTGCCAGTTAGTGCCAGCTGCGGAGACCATCTCGCATACATAAAAAGGGCGCATTTCCTTTCATGCACTCGCTCGAGGTTCGACCAAGAACCCATCATGAATACACTACACAGAAAATGCGCCCAAACGGACGCATCTCGGCGTACATGCTATTCATAATTTGAAATTTGGTCGATTTCGAGCGAACAGCACGCAGCTTTGATGCTACGTAAATTGAATGCGGTCAAGGGTGGGCTTTTCGCGGGACTTTTGCGCGCCCGTAGGCTCGACTCCCATCTACTTCGCCAGTTCTATGACCTATACACTCCCCTCGCGAGGAACACGAATATTATATCAAAAAATCATCTACCGCGCGAATGCAAACAATTCAGCTCCCGACCGTCCTCAAATATGCCGCCGAGGACGAGACAATATGCCGCCGAGCGGATTTCCGGCTATGGCGGGTTATCGCTTCTTCGTCGGCGGGTTATTGAAAGCGCCCGAGCGGTTGGCCATGTCCCATATGGAGATGTGACATCATGACTTACACCACGCGGATGAGGCGCTTGGCGCGGAGCAGGCGTTGCGAGGCGCTGCGCGAGCAGATGACGAGCCAGCACTCGCCGGGATCGAGGTGTCCATCGAGATAGAAGTCGCAGATCGTATCGTCGTTCTTGAATGGCTCGCCGGTCAGAAGCCGCTCGCCCATCCGCGTCTCGATCCATACCCCCTCGTCGGACGCCTCGGGATGAATCCTCACGAACTTGCCGTTTGTCACGATTTCGCGGCGTCCGTCCTGCGATATGACCTCGAACCGGTCGCCGAGATCTCTCTGCCGGACGGAGAATATCTGCGATCTCTCCGAC
>JAZRWB010000044.1:0-15621 GCA_045599445.1 Kiritimatiellia bacterium
GGTTGGCCGCCGTGTCCGTCCCCTTCAGGTACTCGTCCACGACCGCCTTCACCAGCGCCTCGCCCACCTCGGGGTTCACCTGGTAGAAGCCGTCCGCCGGCACCTCGAAGTCGCGGCCGCACGTGGTCTCCTTGAGCACGAGGTCCTTCGGCGCGTCGCCGACCCACCACTTGACGCCGGTCTTGCGCGTCCAGCGGACGGTGACGTTGCCCTTCTGCTCGATGTCGCGGCGAATCGCCGCCGGCCCCGTCGTCAGCAGCGTCTTGACGCCCTTGCGGATCTCGCCAAGCTTCGCGTTGATCTCGGGCACCGCGAGCGGATCGTCGACGATGTCGACGATCTCGTGGCTCGGCTCCTTGCGGTAGCCGATCGCCCACTCGCCCTGCTGCCGCGCGAAATGGTACACGACCTTGTTGCGGTAGTTGAGCGGATTCTTCGCCGCGACGCCGCCAAAGCTTCCGACCGCTATGCGCGCGCGCTCAAAAAACTCCCGGAGTTGCGACTCCTTGGCCTTCGCCTCCGCCGCATAGGCGAGATTCGCGTAGACGCAACCGGGTATCCGCCTCAACTCCCCGCCGTCGACTCGGTCGGGACTCGGCTCCACGACCTCGACGAGTCGCGCCTTCACGTAAGTACGCTTCTCCTCGACGATTTCCGCCTTGACGTTCTCGCCCGCCCACGCGCCGGGAACGAACACCACACGCCCGTCGCCAAGCCGCCCGAGCCCGTCGCCGCCATAAACGTTCTTCGCAATGTAAACCGTGGATATCATTTCGTGAATTTCACGGCCAAGCCGCCTCCCTGTGCCAAATGAACGCGAAAGTTCCCTTTCGCGGAAACCCGTTTGAATTCGCGAACGTAATGTTCGGGACGCTCGTTCGAATCCCCGGCGTCGCGGAAAATCTCCGCCTTCCATTCGCCCGAGCCGAGAAACGCGAGCGGAAACTCGACCTCTCTCTCCGTCCAAGAGTTCAAAATCGACGCGTACCACGTCTTCCCTTTGCGCCGCGCCACCGCCGCGAACGAATCGAAATCGCCGCCCAAGCCAACCGTGTCGTCCCAAGTCGTCGGTGTGGCGGCGAGGTAATCGAGACACTCGCGATTGCGCTCGTAGGCGGTGGGGCTGTCGGCGAGCATCTGCAAGGGCGCTTCGTACGCCGCCATCATCGCGAGCTGATGCGTGCGCGTTCCGAGCGAGCCGGGGAAATGGTAGAACCGCCTTTCCGGATCGTCGACGCGCTTCGGATACGTCCCCTTCGGAAAATTGCGCATCGCCCCGGGAGTATAATCCATCGGCCCCGCGGTGAGCCGCCCGAAGAACGTGCCCACGTCGTTCGCCATCATGTCCTGCCCTTGATAGAACTTCATCTGCTCGAGTCCGTGAATGCCCTCGTAGTTGACGACGTTGGGATACTTTCGGCTCAGCCCCACCGGCCGCGTCATGCCGTGGTAATCGACGAGCGCCTTTCGCTTCGCGCACGCTTGCGCGAATTCCTCCAGAAAGCGAAAGACGTCCGCGTCGGCGCGATCCATGAAGTCGACCTTGAAGCCCTTGGCGCCGAGACGCGTGAAGTGTTCGGCGACCCGCTCCTCGTTACCGCGCACTTGCGCCCACGCCATCCAGAGGATTATCCCGACGCCGCGCCGCTTCGCGTAGTCGATCAAATGCAAAACGTCCACTTCGGGATTAAATCGCCAAATGTCGAGACGGTCGCTCCAGCCCTCGTCGAGAATCACGTACTCGAGACCGTGGCGAGCGGCGAAGTCGATATAGTATTCGTAAGTTCGCGTATTGCACCCCGATTCGAAATCCACGCCGTCGAGCTTCCAGTCGTTCCACCAATCCCACGCCACCTTGCCCGGCTTGACCCACGAAAAGTCCGCTTCGGCCGGACGAGCGAGCGCGTAGACGATATCCGACTCGCAGAGTTTCGCCGGCGAGGAGGCGAGCGCGAAAACGCGCCAGGGATACTCTCGCCGCGCCTCGGTCTCGACGAGGTAGTTTCCCGTCTCCTCGACTTTAAGCCACCGATTGCGATCCATGCGCTGACGCCGGGGAAAGCCGGGAAACGCCGATACGAACGCCCCGCCCTCGCGTCGCGTAAAATAGAGCGCGGGATAATCGACGATATCGCTCTCGGTTATCGCCACCGTGCAATCTCCGCTCGTCGCGACGAGCGGCAAATATATCTTCTCCTCGCCTTCGGTTACGAGCGCGTTCGCGCTCGTCGTACGCGGCACCTCCTCCTCGCACCCGAAATTCGTCGTCAGATACGCAAGACACTTCGCCTCGCGGTCGGCGAGCGCGACTTCCACCTGCTCGTAGTCCACTCGCGTCCGACCTTGTCGCATCGTCTCGAATCGCCAGGCGACGCCATCGTCCCGCGCCACGAGCCGCACCGCGAAATCGTCGAACACGACGAGCCGTTCGTTGCCCGCGAGCGAAAGAAGCGCTTTTTTGTAAATTGGCGTCGCGAGCGAGCCCTTGCGCTTCATTTCGCGTCCGCATGCCGCGCCCAGCCCCGCGCCGTCATGTCGCACCCCGTTCAAGACGAGCGCGATGCGGCTTTTGCCGACGATTGTCCGCCCGTCCCGCACCACCTCGTAGGCGAGCGGATCCGTCCAAAGACGAATCGCGTTTCGACCGTTCGGCGATGCGAGATAAACCGTCATATCACGCGATTGTCGATAAGCCGCGTCTTGCCGCAATACGCCGCAACCAGCACGCAGCAACCCTTCTTCGGAGTTTTGCGACTCTCCAGCGTCTTTGCGTCCACGCACTCGACGTAATCGACCTTGAGTCCCGCCTTTTCGAGCTCGCGCCGAAGCTTGGGGAGCGTGGTCAAGTTCTTGAGTCCGCGCGAAATCGCAAGCGCCATCTCGCGCTCCTTTTCGCTCAAATAGGTATTGCGGCTCGACCGCGCAAGTCCGCTCTTTTCGCGCACGATCGGCGCGACGACAATCTCCAAATCGAAATTGAGATCGCGCACCATGCGCCTGATGATCTGCGCTTGCTGATAGTCCTTCTGCCCGAACACCGCAAAGGTAGGATGGGCGAGGTTGAAGAGCTTGGCGACGACGGTGCAAACGCCGCGGAAGTGTCCGGGGCGACGCGCGCCGCAAAGTCCGCGCGAAAGATACTCCTCGTTCACGTAGACCGAATGGCGCTCGAGATACATGTTCTCCGGCGTGGGGAAGAACACCGCCGTCGCCCCCGCCTGACGGCACTTCCAAAGATCCGCCTGCTCGTCGCGCGGATACTTCTCGTAGTCCTCGCCGGGGCAGAATTGGACGGGGTTCACGAACACCGAAACGACGATCTCGTCCGCCCCGCGCTTCTTGGCGGCGGCGATGAGCGAAAGGTGCCCTTCGTGCAAATAGCCCATCGTGGGAACGAGCGCGATGCGCTTGCCCGCGATTCGCCGCGCCAGGCACCACGCCTGCAACTTCTTGGGGTCGCGGAATATCTTCATTTTGCCAATCCTTTCAATATTGCGATTTCCTCTTTGTAGCCCTGTAAATCGCAGGGGGTTTCCAAATAAAACGGCTTGTCGGATAGCTTTGTATGGTTCACGATGCGCCGAAACGCCTCGATGCCTATTTTGCCCTTGCCGATTTTCTCGTGCCGATCCTTGTGCGACGAAAGAACGTTCATCGAATCGTTGAGATGAATCGCCTTGAGGCGCTTGAGCGAAAGAACGCGGTCGAACTCCTCAAGTACTCCGTCGAGATCGTCTACGATATCGTAGCCGCCGTCCCACACGTGGCAGGTGTCGAGGCAAACGCCGATCAGCTCCTTGCGCTCCACGCGGTCGATGATCTCGCGAATCTCCTCGAAGTTCCTGCCGACCTCGTTGCCCTTTCCCGCCATCGTCTCCAAAAGAATCGCGGTGCTCGTCCGTTCGCGCGCGCCGAGAATGCGGTTCAGCATCGAGGAAATAAGCTCGATCCCCTTCTCCGCGCCCTGTCCGACGTGGCTTCCCGGATGGAAGTTGTACATCGCCCCGGGAGTAAGCTCCAACCGCTTAAGGTCATCGGCCATCACTTCCTCGGCGAAATCCCTCACCCGCTTTTCCTCGCCCGCCGCGTTGAGCGTATAGGGCGCGTGCGCGAGAATCGGGCCGATTCCGTTCGCCGCGGCGTAGTCGAGGAACTCGGCGACGTCGCGCCGGTCGATCGGCTTCGCCGCTCCGCCTCGCGGATTGCGGGTGAAGAACTGAAAGACGTTCGCGCCGATCGAACTCGCGGTCTGCGCCATCGCGAGATATCCTCCGGCGGAGGAAAGATGACAGCCGATTTTCATTTGCCGATCCTGACCCGCGGATCGAGCGCCGCGTAAAGGAGATCCGTAATCAAGTTGACGAACTGATAGAGAAGCGCCCCCAAGACGACCACCGTCCGCACCACCGCCATGTCCGCGGAGTGAATCGCGTTAATCGAAACCGAACCGAGACCGGGAATGCCGAAGAAGCTTTCCAAAAGGAGCGAGCCGGTGAAGAGATAGGGAATCGACAGCGAAACGTAGGTGACGATCGGAATAAGCGCGTTACGAAGGACGTGACGCACCATAATCGCGCCGCGCGAAAGCCCCTTCGAACGCGCGACGAGCACGTATGGCTTGTAAAGCTCGTCGAGAATCGCCGTCCGGAAAAAGCGCACGTCCACGCCAAGCGAGGAAACGACGCCGATCAGAACGGGCAAGACGAGGTAAAACGCGTTTTGATATCCCCAAACCGGGAATATCCCCGCCTGATAGGAAAGAAAGAACTGTCCCGCGAGCACCCAAACGACGTAATTCACGCTCATCAAAATCGTCGACCCCACGAGTATCGCCTTGTCGGGCGCGCGACCGCGCATTTCCGCCGAGACCATCGCCAACGCCAACGCCAGAACAACTCCAATGACGAGAATCGGCAGCGTAAGCGACAAGCTCGGTCCCACTCCACGCGCGAGAACCGATAAAACGCTCTCCTGATTCTCGATGGAATAGCCGAAGTCGCCCTTGCAAATATCGCCGACGAAGCGAACGAACTGGCTATCTAAAGCCCAGACGAGCGGCCGATCGTAGCCGTACTTGTGGTTGAACGCGGCGATCGCCTCGGCGGTGGCGTTCTTGCCGAGCATCGTCTCCGCCGGCGAACCTCCGACCACGTTAAAGAGGACGAAGGTCAGAAGCAAAATGCCGATCGTCGTGGGGATCGTCTCCCCGATTCTTCTCAAAGCGTACTTCAGCATCCTATCGCAGAAGCGAGAATGCGCGAGACCGCGAGCGCGTCGCATTCGTCCAGCCGCTTGAGGATGCACGCCCAGCGATACGCGCCCGAGCCGTTGGTGTCGTAGGGACGGTCGGAGAAGAGCTCGTCGAACGCCCGCCGACGCGCGCGATAGGACGATTGCATCTCGACGAGCTTCCGGCGGAAGCCCTCGACGTAGGCCTTGGCGAACAGCGGATATTCCGCGACCAGCGCTTCGCGCCGTTTCGCGAAGGCCGCGTACTGCGGCACGAATTCGTCGAGCCGATGCTCGTAATTGACGAAGCTGCCAGCGTGGTCGGTGACCTTCACCTCGGCTGGCAGTCCATCCGCCCCGAGTTGGACGATTTCGTAGTTCTTGTCGAAGAGAATTTCCTTGGTAACCGAGCTCCGCCGCCCGACGACCATGTCGATAGCCGCCGCCTCGCCCATCAAAAAGGCGAACTTCTGCGCCCACACCGGATTGCGCAGCTTCGCGAGCGGAACCTTGTCGGAGGCGATTCCGGGAACGTACTCGCGCGCGAAATAGGCGGTGCGAACGGCGACTCCGTTATATTGATTGCGGCCCGAATACTTCTCGGTGAAATGCCCGAGCCCCAGGCGGTCGGGGAGGTTCATTCCGAGTTGGCGACACATAAGCCGACGATCGAGAATGTAATCCGAATACTCGTCGGACTCGAGAATCGCGTCCACCAGGCTCTTGCCCTCGTCGAGATGCTCCGCGACGCCCCACTTCTGAAGCCGGACGATCATAATGTTCGGCTCGGCGTCGCCCTCGACGAGATACTGCATTATGTACACGTGCCCACGCCGATTGCCCTCGATTGGATGACGCGCGAGTGAAGTCGCGATGCGGCCGATGTTGATGTACTTGACGCGCCCGAAAAGCCGTGTGGTATTAAAGAGAAAGCTCTTTACGCGATTGTCGCACAGCGCCAAAAGATGCGGATCGCACGTCCGCGCCGCCTCGTCGTAAATCGCATCGAAGATAACCTCGCCGTTTTCGATGCGCGCGCCGGGCAGCCACTCGATTTGGCGATAGAACTCGGGGGAGATGCCGGCGATGAGTTCCTCGACCGCGGTCTCGTTCGGTTGACGGGTAATCGCATTGCACATCGCGTTACGCCACTCGTAGTTCTCGACCGTTTCCTCGCGCAATTCCGCCGGAAGCGTCATCCGCCAATCCTGCGCAATCTTCGCGATCTTGCTGCGAAGCGCGCCGTCGTCCAGCTCGTCCACTACGATATCCTTAAGCGCCTTTTTGATTTCGATTGGCGTCGTAAGCGGGAAGAGGTCGATTTCGGGGTGGCCGTGGCGATTGCGCTTGGAAAGCCCGGTCACGACTTCCTTCACCTGCGCGCGGAAATCGGCGGGGCTCATCTTCTCGATTTCGAAGTAGGTGCTCGCGGTAACGAATCGCGTACCGGTCATACGGTTATAGTAGTAAATCGGCGCCGCCTCGATTGGAACCTTGGAGCCGTTGATGCGCTCGACCATATCGTCCTGCGAAATCGGCTGCCGCGCCATGCGCCAGTTCTCGCCCCGCTCGCAAAGCGCCTTGCGAACCTTGAGCGAGTTGGTGTTGAGATAGCGAATCGAACGCTTGGAAACGATCTTCTGGAGTTCTTCGTCGGCGCGAAACGCCATCTCCATGTGATCCGGGTCGGGTCGGATGAGAACGAACTCGTCGGTAAAGATAAGATCGACCGACTCGGCGAGCTCCGCCTCCTCCTCGGCCGGAGTAAGCGCACGGTCCTTGGCGAGCTCCTCGAGCCACATCGCCCGCTGCATCGCGTGCACGCCCTTGGCGGTCACGAGCCCCGGAGTGCGGAAGAACATCGTGCCGATGCGGCTCAAGAGCCGTCCCTCGGCGTCCTTGGCGAATATCTTTTCTCCAATCAGTTTCATATTCAAATATTATAGCATATCCCGCGCGGATTTTCCCAATACAACCTCTATCGATTTTCATTTGCTTTCGGCACAATCTCTTGCCATTGCATACTTATGCCAAGCAGAAGCAAACATAGCGTCGATTATCTTTGCCAAATTCGCATCCGCCCCTTTGCAAATTTGCGAAAGTATCGCCCAAGCTCGCCTATCCTCTCCATATTCCAGACAAATCTTTTTGCAAAGCGTACCTATCCTATATTCACTTGGATGCGTAAGCACAGCGTCAATCGCAGCTTGACAAAGACGTTTCATTGCCGGCGTGTCATCGTTTTCAAGAACTGTTTCCAACGCATGGCAAACCGGCAGCAAATGCTCATCCCGCCAATAACGCACCTCTTCTTTTTTCTCGGACATTTCCCTTAATTTTGCAACCAATTCATCGACTTCCAGTTCCGTAGGCAATGCCTTGCATTCGCCAACGACGCGAAAACCCGTATTTATGTCGTCCCTTAAGCCATATTTCATATGAAGCCTCTGCTCAAGAGAATCCCATCCCGGCAATGCTCGAAGATAATAATCTTCTTCTCGCGTCAATCCAATTCGTTTTGCCGTTTCGGCATCAGGACGAGCTTTGGCTGGACAATTTCTATGTATCCCAAAGTAATAATCCAAAATTTCACGGCGAGCCCTAATCAATTCATACTGCCAATCATTATAAGCTCGGCGTTCCCGAGCGAGAACCTTCTTGCGAACATACTCTTTCGTCGGCACCGCACCATCATCAACATTGTCAAGATATGGTGAGTTAAAGTACCCAGGTTGCATTTTTGACGCAAAAAACGATAGCGCATCGCGCAAATCATCTTCCGATTTCATCCTGCCTTCAAAATCTCTAATCTTGTTCCAAACTTCAAACCGCCATTTTTCGTATTGCTTCGTCGCTTCAGTAGGCACCCAATCTTCTTTCGTCGCAAGTTCCTCATCGACAGTGACTTTAACATATGCTTTGATAGAATCCCAATACACTCCGCCTTCGCCTTCCTTCACAACCGTTCCCACGCGCCGCCGTTTCTCCGCCTCATACCACTCAACCGTATCGCCGGGAATAACCTTCCAAAAAATATTACCAATTGAGCAATTAACCGGTTCAGTTCGCCCGACGCGAAAACATTGCGGGTTAATCAGTTTTTGGAAAAGGAATCGCATTTGCCGATTATCGACCGACCGCGCATAACATCCGCAAAACGGGAGAAACACTTCCGCTTCCGCTTCGGTACAGGCCGTAAAATCGAGGTTGTTTACGCCAATGCACATACCAAGTTCCGAGTGACCGGACACAACGCAATTCCTATTACCCGTCGCAATCCATTCGTCAAGAAGCTCTTCCGAACTTTTGCCTTGTTCAATCACATATCGCCACGCATCTTCATTATCGGGGCAATCGACAATTGTCTCGTGTACAACGTCTTCCCAATCCCAATAATCATACGCGTAACCACGACTTCGATCTTCATATTTGCCAAGGATGCGCTTAGCCAAAAATCCCAATGTGTAACGCTTTCCTCCACTACTGCGTTTACTCGCCTCGGTATGCAAATAAAAACGATACTTCACATATTTGGATCGTGCCAGCGCTGAATAATCATCGCCGGTTTCTTGTCGGCGGACGACCTCCAACCCACGTTCGTGAGACATCCAGTCTTGGAGCGCCTTAATCCGTTGCAATGGAATATTCGATGCGGCACGCGCATCAAAAGTCATTTCCATCGCGCATTCAAATACTATATCACGATTACCTTCGGTCTTAATTTTCAACCAGGGGAATCCAAAAAATGGCTTCTCCAACTTAACAAAGCAATCTAAAATTTTGGCATTCTCGGCTATATGCCGAATTAGCGCCACAATCTCCGCGCTGGGCGAATCATATTGAATCCAATTGACTATACTATTGGTCTTACTATGATCTGGCTCCAAACTGTCTTCATCACCCATAGGACGATTAAGATAATCCAAAGTACTTTTCCTCATGAAATCAAGATGATCATCGTCATCTTCCAATATATCTTCATCACACCAACATGAAAAAGACAACACTACCGCGCACAAGACCGTTAAAATCGGTCTTGCCACATTCTGCGCTCTAACCAACCAATTCATCGTACTCGATCATCGATTTACAAAATGCTTTTATCGATTCCGCCCAAATGGCATAGCCGGCGGGAGACAGGTGAACCTGATCTCGGTAGAGCGCCTTGATTCGCTCGCCCGTCTCGTCGACGAACTTATCGGAAAGGTCGATAAAGCTTATGGGCTCTTGCTTCTTGGCGAGCTTTTTAATGTGCGCCGAAAGAATTCCATTGGCCTCCTTGGCGGTCTTCCTCATCGGATCGTTCTTGCCCGCACGCGGCAGAATCCCCATTACGACGATCTTCGCATTCCGCGGTACAACGCGCCTCACGTTCTTGACTAAAGCAAGAACCCCTTCCGCAATCTCCTTCGCGTCATTGGCCCTGGCGTTCTTCGTTCCGGTCATATTGTTCGTACCGGCCATGATGATGACGGTCTTGGGCTTTACCCCGGCGAGCTCGCCATTCTCGATGCGCCAAAGCATATTCTGAATCCTGTCCCAGCCAAACCCGAGATTAAGTACGCGTTTCCCCTTGAAGGCCGCCTTGAAGTAAGGCGTCGCGTCGTCTCCGCCAATCGAATTGATTCCCGCCCAATGATGCGTAATCGAGTCGCCGATCAAAACGATCTCGCTCTTCATCGCCTTCGCCTCTTTGAGAATGCGCTCGTGCCGCGCATACCAATCATAGTTATCGTTTTCGAGTTTGGGAACCGGAGTAAGCGCCGTATTCGCCGCGAAACTGCCGCCGGGCAGAGCGAACACGGCTCCCAAAATTAAAATCAATATAATTTGCATTGCTTAATTATACCACAAAAATTCACCTTTAGCGCTAAGTCAAGCGAAATGACAAGAAGCTTCAAGACTTTCTCAATAACGAGGCGCATGGCGCCATAAGCAAATCTTTTCTACCTAGTTGGCAATCTCTTTGCCATATTCGTATATCGCGTGGCTTGGCAAATCTATTCGCTCATTCCACGTTACGCAAGTACGACTTGAATCAAGAGTAACGCGTTCAAACAATCCCGGAATTGTTTTAAGCTCCGCAAAATCCGGCAAGGTCTTGATATCATCGGCAACATCATACACAACACGCTTGCCCTCGTCAAAATCGACAAGGAGCTGATAATCCGTCAAAGGCGCAATACTCTTTATTCTCGGTAACATAATCAATCAAGAGGCGGCAACTTCGCGATTTGTTGCGTTTCCCACATTCTTTCAAGCTCAGCTTGGTGTTTTGGCAACCAATCCTTTACAAGGCGCTGTGCATTAAACGGCAAATCTCCTTCGGTCATTTCCATCGTTTTAATGTCAAAAACTCCTACACGTTAACCATATACCGCGTGAACATGCGATGGATCATGCTCCTTCGGTTTAAAAAACATCTTAACTACAATCCCGTAAAATCTAGTTATTTCTGGCATTGTACTTTCCCTTTCGCCAGTAATTATACCATTCTCCTTTTGTGCGTTCAATAGCGAAATGGCGCCATGTAAGCGAATCTTTGCGATTCGCGCAGATAGGTGTTGTTGCCGTTAGGCGTAGTTGCAACTATCGGGCGAACACCGGCGCGCGTTCGCCGCCAAAGGCGGCGCGCAGACGATTGTCTTGACCAAACGAACGACGCGAAGGCGCATCCAAACCGAGCTTCCGCAAAAGTTCGCGCTTGGCCGCTCGATCAGCCTGCCACTCCGCCCAAGAGATGCGAATTACCTCATTTTCCGAGTTCATTCGCAATCTCCTCCTTCAGCCGTTTGAATTCGTCAAGAATCTTAAAGTCCGGCAAAGCCGCCAACCGCTCCGCTTCCGCCCAATCAAAATTCTTGTCTCGTAACGCCGCCGCCATCATCTGCTTCGCCGAAGGAACGCATTCCGCAGTAGGCGGACAATAGGCAAAAAGCACCCGCTCAACCAACGCCAACTCTGGCGGAATTATGGAAATTGTTCCATAAGGCGTTTCTAGTTCGCGATTTTCCTTTTTCGATTCGGTTTCGAGTACGCCAAGGATATCCACGCATAGTCCACAAACCTGCCAACTGCGAGCAACGCCCTTTCCGCCAAGTCGGGAAATCACCTCTTGCATGACCCGCGGAGGAATCGCGGAGAGAGTTTTGCGACAAAAATCTATGTCGCCGCTCATATATCCGCCCTCGGTGTAAAATTCAACGGCACTACCGCCGACGACCACCAAACGAAAACCGCGTTCTGCAAACAACGTGGTTATAAGCCCAGAAAGCTTGAGCGCGCGTTCAAGCAAATCGGCGGTCGACTCGATATCCGCTCTGGCAAGTGATATTTCATTATCGGTCATGCCGACTATTATACCAAAGTTTACGGCACAATGGCGGCACTCGAAGGCGATAAGCCCGTTTCGGTCAACGGCAACAACACCTATTGCAGCTATTTTCTGACCGGCAAGGGAATCGTAGGAAGGCCGAGATCGCGAAGCGAACGGTTGCGCTCCTCGTAGAGTGCGCGGTCGGTAGAGCCGTTTAACTCGTTTACAACGCGCTGATAGATAAGCCGTTCCTCGGTTTGGCGCTCGTTGAGCGCGCGAACAAAATCTTTGACGCTTGCCTCCTCGAGATATGCGGCAAGTTCTTTCTTCATCCCGTTCACAATCCGTTTCAATTCCGCGACTTCGCGCGGGTCGGAATCGGCGACAATTATCTCGTGGGCGAGACACTCGTCAAGTGCCTCCACCTTCGAAGAAAGCTCGCGCGGAAGCCGAACCTCCCGCCCCGGTTGTGCGTAAAACGCGAGATAGCGCTCGCCCGCAAGGTCGAATACGCTCGAATATCCGCCTTCTTCCATATTGGCGATAATCGAGGGATCGCCGTAGATTTGATGTCGGTCGGTGAAGTCCGCAATGTCAATCTCGCTTCTGACGGTTAGGGCGTAATCAAGCGAAAGCGCGGCAATAATCGCGAGTACCGCAATCGCCAGCCATCGCTTGCCCTTGCCGAAAAGCTTGTTGAAAAATCCCGAGGCTTCCTCGACCGAGAACGGCTTTATGCCCTTCGCTTTAAGCGCGGAAAAGGCGTCGTCGCGCGAAGCGGCGCGAATTTCGCCCGAATGCTTCGCGTTATCGCTCGTCCGATACTCGTAGACGAACTTCACTTGCTCTTTTTCGACGGCGGCAAAATCTTCATCGGTTTCGTCGGAAGCCGATGAACCTCGTCCCAAATCGCCTGCTGCACCGCATTCGTCGGCGCGGGCGCCCACCCTTCTTCGCAAGCATCATAATAAAGACCGCGTTTACGGGTAAGATAACCGACATGCGAAAGGAAACCCGAAATCTTCATCTGCGCCTCGGGCGAGAAATCCTTGCAAGTAAGCGCGTCGATTTCCTTCATGCCGAACGCCGGCTTGAGAACGCAACCGGGCATCATCGTCGACTCGTAGCCACCGTTCACATAAGCAAAAAGGCGATTGAACACTTTCGTCAGCCGACGACCAAGCAAATCGTCGTTGGGCTTGTCGGCGACAATCGGCGCGACATTAAGAAACGCCCAGCCGTCCTCTACCGCCGCGAGCACGAGCGGCCAAGCCGGATCATCCACAATCCAAATGCCACCCTTCGCATCGAGATTCTTCAATTCGGAAGCGACGACGCCGATCTCCGGACGCGCGCCCTTGTCGAAACGAATGTCGATATTGAAGGAATTGCCCAATACCTCGATCGGCTTCGCAAGCGCGGCCTCGGATACCGTCGTTTGGGCGTTCACAAAATAAAATACGCCGTGGTTGTCCGGCCAAACGGTTATCTCTCCGCCCCATTTGTCGACCTCGTCCGACGCATAAACTGCAAAAGCGACGAACGCCGAAACGATGGCTGCGATATGCTTACTGCTCATTTTCCTCCTCCATTCCTATTTCTTCTGCGGAAATCGTCTTTATTCCCTCGGTTTCGAGCTTGCGATTGGCGTCGTCAAGCACCTTGCGCGTAATATCCGAGGGCTCGCCTTCGTCCACGATTTCGCGCAACGTGGTCGCGATTTGGGTGCGCATTTCATGCGCCCTTACCCTGAACTCATAAGCGGCGCGAATGGAATCGTTGACCGAAAGTCCATCCTTGAGGCCACCGAGCAATTCCTCTTGAACCTGCAAAAACTCGAGCTTGCGATTAACGGCGCTTTCGTCATCGCCCTCCTTCTCGACAATCGGATGATCGTTGATAAGATTCGCGAAGTCCTTGGAGCCGTCATTGACGACGACGCCCTTCTCGCCGCGAGCGAGCGCCTTGCGAGCATCGTCCTCGGCCATGAACGAAAACGGAACCGGCGGCATCGGATCTCCGGGCTCGACCGCAAGCAAGGTTCTGATTTCCATTGCCACCTGCGAGTGTAGCGCGTAATCGGGGTCGTTCGGATCAATCGGCTTCACGAGCCAGGTGATTTCGTTGGTTGGAGTTTTGGTAATGAAATCCTTCGCTTGCTCGGAATATCCTCGCGCGACATCGGCGGCGGTTTTGGCCTTCGCCTCGGGAATCGGCGCTTCGTGTCCGATCTTCACCGGTTGAACATCGGGAATATTCGCCTTCTTCGCTTCGCGCTCGGGCGCATCGCTCTTAAGCGTACGAACGCCGAAAAAGGCGACGAGCGCGGCTACGACGATTACTACGCCGGCGATAACGCCCTTAATGCCATTCGGCGCTTTCTTTTCAATCTGCGGCGCTTTCACGCCATCCGAACCATTCCAAGCCATATTTTTACTCCGTACGTATATTATAACAAAATTTATGGCACAAATCAGCCACCGTAAGCGGCAATCCACCCTTACTGCACAATCTCTGCACATTACTGCACAATATTCGCCCTCTCCAAACGCAAAAGTGTAAACTGTATGGCACTTTTCGAAAAGTGAAAGGTTGTGGGCTATCAGAACGTCACTCTCATAGCTGGGTGGTCGGCGTTCACCCCGACATTCAAAAACGTTGGAGATGAAAAGTTCTATCTTTCTCAGATTACGCCCCTTAAGGCAGATGGCTCTGCGTATACCGCTAAACAGTGCATGGGAACTATCTACGTTCAGTGTATTGCGGACAGCGGTGAATACGGGACGTCTTATAAGTATTATTCTACTCTTGGTGGATGGTCAGGCGATTCAGGTAAAACACTGATTGGCGACACGGATGTTCCGCTGAATGTCGGCGAAGGTTTTGTCATTAATAACCTTACTAAGAACGTCGCTATGTTGCGCGTTTCAGGTGAGGTAGATTTGGCTTGCAAGAATTTTCTTAAGACGGGGTGGTCGATTTGTGGCAACTCTACACCAGTTAATCTTGATCTTACGAAAATTACACCGCTCAAGGAAGATGGATCGCCTTTTACAGCTAAACAGTGTATGGGAACCATTTACATTCAATGCCTCTCTGATGGTGGTGAATATGGGACTTCCTACAAGTATTATTCGACATTAGGTGGTTGGTCGGGCGATTCGGGCAAGACAAAAATTGCTGATACCGACGTTCCGTTGCCGGCAGGTTGCGCATTCGCTATAAACAATCTTACAAAGAGTTCTGCCTATCTCCAGTTGCCATCGCCGGTTGCTGAGTAATAGCGTAACCAATTTACAAGGTTGTCGGCACAGGGTCACCAGCCATTGTGAAACAAAACAATAAGGAAAACGAAAAATGAAAAAACTCATAATTGCGGCGGCAATTGTCTGTGCGGCTGCATTTGCAAAGGCCAGTTCTGCGAACTGGGGTATTTACGAGGCTTACGCTCCTGGAAGTACAGACTACTCATCTGCTTTTGGGTATGCCGTTTACTTCTTTGACGCCGCCACTTACGACAGGGCGGATGCTCTCAACGCTCTCGCCAATGGCAAGACGGACTTTATCTCAAACGCCCTTGACAATGGCCAGATTGACAGTTGGGGTTCTGTTGGCGGCGAAGCCAGAGGCTTGTCTTATGTTGGCGGCGAATCGATGACGGCTTATCTCGTCGTCTTTAACAACAGCAATGCGGCTAAGGCAGACCTCGCCTTTGTTTCTGAAACGCTTACTGACAAGCTCCCGACGAATGGTGCTACGTCGATGAACTTCAACTTCCCCGATGTTGAGACGACTTATGATGCCATGCAGAATAAGGATAATTGGCAGTCTGTTCCGGAGCCGACGAGCGGCTTGATGCTCCTCATCGGTATGGGCGCGCTCGCGCTTCGCCGTCGTCGCGCCTAATTCGATTAGGTTAGACGAAAAGAATGAGCGAATCCTTACGGGTTCGCTCTTCTTTTTTACTTTTAAGCTTCCTTTATACGGTAATAAACTCGGCAAAATCATGGTGTGTCCCCAGCAATCCTCAGAGTTATCAATAGAGGCGTCGCTCGAAGGCGGTATAGTCGTTTCGG
>JAZRWB010000045.1:0-38898 GCA_045599445.1 Kiritimatiellia bacterium
GGTACGGACGCATGTCCGTCGGAACCGGGGCCTCGAACGACATCTCGACGTTTTTGACGGGATGCCAGAGCTTGAGCTTCCAGGCGTGCAGCATCTGCCGCGCCGGAACGGGATCGAGCTTTTTGTCGAGCGCGGGCTTTCCGTACGTCTTGTCGCCGATCACCGGACAGCCGAGCGAGGCCATGTGCACGCGGATCTGATGAGTCCGTCCGGTCTCGATCCGGCACTCGATGAGAGAGGTTTGGGAGGTTTGGGAGGTTTGGGAGGTTTGGGAGGTGCTGGACTTTCCGAACATCCCAAACCTTTGCACCTGTTTCCAGTTCGTAATCGCCAGCTTGCCGTTGCGCTCGACGATCGCCATGCGCTTTCGGTCGACGGGATGGCGCCCGATCAGGTTCTCGATCCGCCCCGCGACGAGACGGGGACGTCCGTGGACGACGGCGAGATAGGTCTTCTCGACGTTCGCGTGGCTCGCGAACGCCTTGACGAGTCCGTCCATCGCGGGCTGCGACTTCGCGACGACGAGAAGACCGGACGTCTCCTGGTCGAGCCGATGGACGATGCCCGGGCGAGCCACGCCGCCGATGCCGCTCAAATTCGGACAATGATGCAAAAGCGCATTCACCAGCGTACCCGTAAAATGCCCCGGCGCGGGATGCACCACCATTCCCGCGGGTTTGTCGACGACGACGATATCCTCGTCCTCGTAAACGACGGCGAGCGGAATCTCCTCGGGCTCTGGAACCGCCGGCACCGGCGGCGGAATCTCAACGGCGATTTCGTCGTCGTCATCCACCTTCATTCCCGCCTTGCTGGCGAGCGCGCCGTTGACCGTTACGAATCCGGCCTTGATCAACCCCTCGATTCGCGAACGCGAAAAGTCGGGATGTAGCCCCAAAATCGCCTTATCGAGCCGCATTGCGCCGTTCGAGATCCCGGCGATAGGTGGCGAGATCAATCTTCAGACGCGCGACGCCGCTCTTAACGGCGGCTTCGGCGACGGCATAGCTCACCTCGACGAAAAGTCGCCGGTCGAACGGCTTGGGAATGATGTACGAAAGCCCGAATTCCAGCTTCTCGCCGGGATAAATCGCCTTCACCTCGTCCGGCACTTCCTTGCGGGCGAGCATCGCGAGCGCGTTCGCGGCCGCAACCTTCATTTCCTTGTTGATCGTCGTCGCCCTGACGTCCAACGCGCCACGGAAGAGATAAGGGAAACCGAGAACGTTGTTGATCTGATTGGGATAGTCGCTCCGGCCGGTGACCATCACGTATTTCCGCCCCGCCAGCGCCTTCGCGACTTCGTCGGGTGCGATTTCCGGATCGGGATTCGCCATTGCGAAAATCGCGGGGAACTCGCCCATCGTCTTTACGTCGTCGCGCGTCAGGACGTTCGCCGCCGAAACTCCGATGAAAACGTCCGCGCCGACCAGCGCCTCCCTGAGCGTCCGCGCTTTGGTATCGACCGCGTGCTTCGCCTTGAAGGGATTGAGATCGGTGCGATCCGTGCGAATCGTGCCCTTGGTGTCGCACATCGTCACGTTCTTCGCCCCCGCCGCCTTGAGCATCTCGCAAATGCGGATGCCGGCCGCGCCCGCGCCGTTCATCACGACCTTGAGCTCGTCCAGACGCTTGCCCGCAAGATGGGCGTAGTTCATCACGCCCGAGAGCGAAATCACCGCCGTACCCCACTGGTCGTCGTGGAAAACCGGAATGTCCAACTCCGCGTCGAGTCGATCCTCGATTTCGAAACACGCGGGCGAAGCGATGTCCTCGAGATTGATGCCGCCGTACTGCGGCGCGATCGCCTTTACTGCCGCAATCACCCGCTCGGGATCGGTCTTGCCCTCGTTCTTCCCGTCCAAACGGCATCCGTTCAACGGCACCGGCCAGGCGTCGACGTCGCCGAACGACTTGAAGAGCACCGCCTTGCCCTCCATAACCGGAATCGACGCGGTCGCGCCCAAATCACCAAGCCCCAAAATCGCCGTACCGTCGGATACGACGGCGACGAGATTGGGTTTCGCGGTCGTCTCGTAGACGCTGTCCGGACGCGCGGCGATTTCCTTTACCGCATGCGCCACTCCCGGAGTGTACGCGAGGCACAAATCGTCCTTCGTCTTGAGCGGCTTGGGCAACCGCACCGCCACCTTTCCGCCTTGATGAAATTTCAAAACCGCTTCGCGATCGAATGATGCCATTTGCTTATAGCTCCTTTTCCATGAAAGTAAATTGAACGATTTTAACGCCGGTCGGCTTCAATGTGTCGATGATCTTCTCGCGCTGCTCGTCGGTGATCTCACACGCCAACACGACCGTATCGACATTGAGTTCGTTGATGATTTCCGGCGCTTTGGCGAGCGACCCCAAGACTCTGAAAGTGCCGATGTAATGCCCTTCCAAAAGCGGATCGTCGTCCACCAGCCCCACAATCACCCGGTCGTTGTCGGAGGCGTTGCGCACGAGCTCTCGCCGAAACGAACGATAACGAAGCCCGGTTCCGTAGACGAGAACGCGCGAAACGTCCTTGCGCAACTTCATCCGCGAACAATCAATCGCATAAAATATATCCCGCACAAAAGGCCTCAGCATCCGAACCGCGACCACCAACGCAAAGCTTATCACAAAATAAATTACGGTCGCCGAAATCAGCTTGGTCGGATGAATCTCGGGAAGATAATAAACAATCAAAGATCCCAACATCGCCCCCGCCGCGCACCCCATCCCCAAGCGGAAGAAATTGGAAAGCATCGCCCGCGCCCAAACCGTAGCATAAGCACGAAACGCAAAAAGCGCAACGAATGTCGAACCCACTCGTATCGGCAACGACAATTTGACCACTTTGAAATCAAACGAAATCTGCATAATCGCAAATAGCATAAAGAAAGCAATTGTAAGCGCCACAACATCGGCAATCATGTGAAGCGGAGGCGAAAGCCGCGCGAGAATCCTGCGAGAACCCGATTCGGGATCGTGGGCGATTACGCTCAAAAGTCTCCCGGTGTCGAAAAACTCGATACGCGCCATATTCTTGAAGATAACGACCGCCCCCACCGCCACCGCGACGATCCAAAAGCCCGCCGCCCGCGATTTGAACACCGTGCCGACGACGCCGACGCCGACGAAGAAAAGCGCAATCAGATAAAGCGTCCACGCCGCCTTGCGCTGGTTGAAGTTCACCGCCCGGAGAATGCGATGATGCAAGTGGTCGTGATCGGCGGTCATCACCTGATCGCTGTCGCCCGCGGCGAGCGCCTCGTCCTCTTCGCTCAAGCGAATGAGCCGCCTCACCGAACGCCGGAGAATCGCGAGAATCGTATCGAAAATCGGCACACCCATCGCCAAAAGCGGTACGCCCACCGAGACGATGAACGAATTAGTCGCCTGCGCGGAGAGCGCCATCACCGAAACCGTGAACCCGATCAGCATCGAGCCGCTATCGCCGAGAAACACCGACGCCGGATTGTAGTTGTAACGCAAAAATCCGAGCAAGGCGCCGGCAAACGCCAAGTGAAAGTACGTGTAATCCGCGTGTCCGGAGAACATCAGCGCTCCCGCCATACCCAGCGTCGCGATGAGCGCAAGCCCCGAGGCAAGCCCGTCGAGTCCGTCGATGAGATTGAAGGCGTTGATTGCGCCGGCAATCCAAAATACGGTAAGCACCGCGTCAATCCACATCGGAATCGACGGCCAGATATGGTGAAATCCGAGATCCGCCCAAAACCACACCAAAAAGGCGACGATTAGTTGCCCGAGAAGCTTCACCTTCGGCGGCATTCCGAACTTGTCGTCCCAAAGCCCGATAAGGAATATCGCCGTCGCCAGAAGCGGCAATCTGGCGGTATGATGCACCGCCGAGGCGGGGAGCCACGGCATCCCTTCGCAGTGAATGAAGGTCAAATAGGATACGGTAACGCCCAAAAAGAGCGCCACCCCGCCGCCGCGCGGAATCGGCACCTTGTTGATACGCCGCGGATCGGGCTTGTCAACCATTCCGAGCTTGCGATTGACTTCGCGGACAATTGGAGTTAGAATCAGCGTTAATACGAGCGCGCCAAGAAACGCGATGCCGTACGGCAGAATCTTTTCGATCATTTCATCACCTCCCCGAGTTTGAGGATGAATGCGGAAAGCGAAGCGTCGTCCGAACGCGAGGAATTGATCGTTACCATAACCCAACGATCAATCCGATTGTAAAACGAGCGATCCCACACGTCACGGAAAATTCGCCGCAGGTGCGATGCGGTGCGAAAACCCTCTTGATTGAAGAACGAATAGGCAAAGCCCAACGTCGGCCGCATCGCACCGCCGTCAAGCACAATCGCCCGCCACACTTCGCCGGCGACCTCCAGATTGTGCGGCCGCGTCATCAAAAATCCCTGCGCCGGCAGACACAACTCCGGACGATGAATGGAGCTTTTGGACTTGCCGCCGATTACCGCCGAAACGAGATACCAGTCGCCGATCCGATTGGTGTATCGCGCCTTCAGGATAATCGTATCTTCCGGCAATATCTCCAATTCCGCCTCGCTCGGTTCCAGCGACTCCGACGTGAATCCGGCAATCTCGCCAAGCTCAACCGGCGGCGCCTCGCAAACCGTCACTTCCGGCGTCAGCGCCAAAAACGTCATCGCCGTCACCACCGCGATCGCGGTCAACGCGGGTATGAAAAGGTTTTTCATCTTCTTCCGACCTTGCTCAAAACGCCTCCCGCGCCGATCATCAGAAGAATCGCCACGATAAACACGACATATCCCGAGTAGTCGTGGTAGAATCCGGTTGCGAAATCCGACGAAGCGCAAGTTCCGACGAGACAAATCGTAAGAATCCGCATCACGTTGCCAATGACGGCGATCGGCACCGAAAGCGCGAAAAGGACGGCGCGCTTCGTCCACGTGCGCTGATTGAAGTAGGCATAGGCCGCGGTCAGCGCCATTAGCGCGAAAATCGACCGCAAGCCCGAGCAAGGAGCGGCGACGTCGATTCCAAACGAGCCATCGGCGGCGGAGATCATCGTTCCCGTGCGCACCACCGCCGCTCCGAAGCCCTTGAGAATCGCAAAAGCGGTTCCGGTCGCAAACAGCCGCAAATGCACGGTAACAATATCGAGGAACGTCGCCAGCGGAATGCAAAAGAGCAAGAACCCCGCGGGAAAAACTACCCGCTTCATCGTCTCCCAACCGAAAATCGCCCACGGAATCGTCGCGAGCAACCCCGCGAAAGCGACGATCTCAAAACGCACCTGAATCCCGCGTACGCCGAGAAACCCCATGAAAAGAAACGGTAAAATCGCAAAGAACCCAACCCAACTCGGACGTCCTACGGATTCCGCAATCCGTTTGCGCTCGACCCAAACCACATAAAGCGAAAAAATCGGCACGTACCACGCAAACGACATGTCCTCGCGCTCGTCGCAAAATGTCGCCGGAGCGTGTTCCAACAGAAGCGTATGAAACCCGACGAGCATGGCGACGATCGTCACCACGAAAATCCCTACCCGACAGCGCAATTCGTCAAACTTCATCGGTAAACGTCATTATACCATAATTTGGCACACTTAGACGAGCCTTTGTTATTTATCACCATTTATAGGCTTAGTAATATTTTCGAGCGTTATCTTTATAGCATTCGGCGCTATTCTTCTTGCAAGGATTGCAGATTTGCATTCCCGCTGAAAAGCAATCTCACCATCAATTAGCCAAGTAAAAGCGCCATCTTTTCGTGTTAAGGTCATCTCTACAGTCTCGCCCTTGGGATTCCATTTTTTACGCGTATCCATCATTGTTCCAAAAGCATGAGATCCATCCTTTAAAACGACAGGCCCATATAGTTGTGTTGAATATTCGCCATTATATCCGCCCGACATTAAGTGATATTCCGTATCGTCAATCGAAACTTGGACCATGAAACCTTTCGCAACTGGTTGCGTAACCACAAGCCGCCACTCGTCAGATTGCCCCATTCGACTATTTTTGGGTATCACAACCACACGCTCGTCTTTTACACGAGACACATCATACACCACGCCTGGATTGTCTTTGGCGTAATACCATGTTGCTCCAATAGCCGATGCGGCATAATAAATTTCACACAAAATATACCGTGCGTTACTGCCTGGTTTTTCCGAATCATCATATCTACTGTCGGGAACCGATAAGCTTTCACCATCAACAAGCAAGTCTCGATCAACAAATTTATCCACAAAAACCGACATTAACATATATTCTTTCGCCCGGAAAGCCGCCGCCGCGTATCGAAGCGCGAGCACGGACTGCATGCGCCGTGGCATTGCATTCCAAACTTCATTTGTCAGCGACGCCTTCAAATCGGCAAGTACCGCATCTCTAAACTCAAAAGCTTCCTCCTTTTCAAAATCCGTTCCCCACCACGGTCCCGTAGCGCAACCATCATGAATATATTCGGGGAAAATCGAATCACCACGATCAAATGCCGTGCGGACGTTGGCGTTTGTCACATAATCAACTGTCGGCAATGGAATTGTCGGCAACTGAGAGACGAATTCCGGTAGCTCAATATGCTCAACTTCAGGCGGCGCGGCAAAGGCCAATGCTTTGTTGGAAAGCATCATTTTTGAAACATTCAAAAACTGATGCTTCATCACCAACGAATACCACCGATTGTAATTGTCGTGAACAAATGTCATTGGCTTCGGCAAAAGACGAGTTCCATCAAGCACAAATTGCAACTTTCCGTCCTCGCATTCAATCCATACATGAAAAGGCTCGGCGTCATTATGACATATTTTTCGTTTCGGCACCAATGTCTTGCCGATATCACCCTTTATGCCCGAACTGTTCTTCACCGAAACCCACCAAACGTTTGTAGGATCATTATAATATCTGAAAATCTCCAACTGAGGTGTATATTGTCCGTAAGACAAGAACTCTCGTCGCATGAGCGAAAGCTCAAGCGTACCACTTTTCGCTTTGCCATCAAGCTTTAATTCAAAGCCAATCGAGCCCGCGAAATCCGGACGGATAATTGACGTCCGTTCATTGCGAATACAAACATCGGGAATTTGTACAAATGGTTTTCCTTCGGCAATTTTTTTATACGCGAGCTCGATATAGTCCTCTGCCGTTCTTTCATCAACGAGTTCTTTTGCCTTGTCAATATCTTCCGCATCAATTGCCGCGAAAAAAGTGCGGTATTTTTTAGCATCCTCATTAGAAGCTCTTGCTAAAATCGGTAGCCAACGCGAAAGCTTGCTGTTTTGACCGGTAAAAGAAAATGGAGCATTATTTTTTAGAAACCGTCGTTCAAGCACACCGTGGGTAATGCGTCTTAGAAAACTCAACGCCAAATCCATGTCGCCGCTCCAAAAAGCCGCTTGAGCAAATTCCGAGAGGAACACATCCCGTCTAATTGGCGGTTGATTCGCAAGTAATGACTCGTCATTCGCATAAACCCGAAGGATCTTAAGCGTCTCATCGGCAAATCCGCGCTTAATAAAGAAATCTGCTCGTGAATCAGGATAATCTTTATCATATTCCCGCTCTGCGATACCGTTCAAACGCGTAATCACACGAAGTGCGGGTATGAGTGATTTGGGGTCAGCGTCGGCCTTTAGGTAACGGTCTAATTCCGACTCCATTTCGTCAATACTACCACCCCAACGCGGGGTAAAACTAAAAAGCCATCGCTTAACCAAATTACGGCTGTCCGGATTGACTTTAAGCCCGTTTGCCATCCAGGTTCGTTGTGTCTTAATCGAAGCTGACGGGCACTCAATGGAGATTAACTTAACAAAAGAAGTCCCTACGTCAGGCCGCAATTCCGCAGCTTTAACGAAATGCCGTTCGCATTGTGTAATCAAATCGGAAAATTTTCTCGCCCCGGTACGTGTAACGGTATTTGCATAACCGCTGCCACGCGCATTCCATGCCTGTTTGTATGCGACCGTACCCGAAATAACTTCAACAATCCACGGGTCGATTTTATCTTTGTCTTTTAGAACATACTCGAGAAACGCCTCGTCGTCCGCAAGCTTCCAATGTTCAATGAGGCGATATGCAATCTCAACTTGGTTGGAGGCGATTAAGTTTTTATCACCTAAAAACGCGACCGCATGCTCGTAAAGATTCGTCTGGAACGCGCAAATCGCCTCGTAATTGGAAAAAGCAGGGCCGGAATATCTCGGTGATCGTTTAATACTCCATGCTAATTGCGCAGCTTGAGCATGGGAAAATGACTTTTCGTTCGCATAATAAGTATCTATAACTTTTTGAATATCCGCGCCATTGCGATTGATTAGAACACTTCTATCGTCGGCATGCGCTTGCAACAAAAGCGAAAGATAAAATGGATTCTTTGAAGTAAGCGTAATATCCTTGCGAATTAAATCTATCCAATAATCTTCGGCCGTATTAAACAAAAGCGATTGGCACTCGATTTTCATGGCCTCGACGCCCGACGCCGGAACATCGGAAACATCGCCCATTAACCAATTTTTAAGCTCGTCTTCATGCGCCTCAAATCCCATTACCGAATAAGCGCAAAAAAGCGCAACAAGCACTATAAATCGTCTAATCATCTTACCTCCTTTGCAACAAGATTGGTGCATCTGGTGGGAGTTGAACCCACACACTCTAACATTAGGGGTGAATTGCCGTAAGCCCACCTTATGACATCACAAACTAAAGGTTTTTTAGTTTCGACTGACATAAGCACCCTCGCGGTCATTCACAAACCCTGTTCCAAACGTGTTTCCGCTAGTTCCATTTCTGAAGGCATAGTTCCATTTTGGTACTGAGTATTATACCACATTCGGACTTCCATACGCACTTCACTCGCCCGTGGAAAGCATCGACGCCTTCACCTTGAAGAACATAGTCGGCGCGTTATCGGAGGGAACCTCAAGGACGAGATTCTCTCCCGGCTTCGCGAGTGCAGTCGGGGATTCGGAATAGGTCTTGAAGTCCGTCGAAGACGAATAACGCAGCGAATAATAAAGTCCGGGCGTTACGCTCTCTTCTGGGATCTCAAGCGTAGTTGTCGCCGCGCGAGTATTGGGCTGAAGCATCAGGGACGAGAGCGCCTTGCCGAGCGCGGCAACCGTATCATCGATTTTATGCCCTTCAGCCATCATCTCCGGCGCGATCTCGACCGAAAGCGCCCACTTGCCCGCAGAAACCTCCTTCGCGACGAGCTTAAGAACCTTTTCCTGCCCCGCCGCTCTGGCCTTTTCGTCAGCAATGACGATCTTGCCGAGTTTAAGCGCGGCGCTTTCCGAAGCCGACGACACCTCAGCTCCCGCGCCGGGCTTAATCTCGTAAACCTCCGGCTCGGTCGTCGCGTAGAATTCGGTCCAAATACCGATTTCCTTTCGCTCAAAGCGATATCCGGCGCTCTTCAACGCCTCGGTCGGCTCGAAACGCTCGAGCGTTCCCTCGATCACCTGCTTCGTCGGCACCGAGAATACCGGCTTTGTGAGGTCTTGATTCTTCAAGAAGTTGATCGTCAGCGGATAGGCGAGATCATTCGAGTCGACCGTAAACACCGCATACTTCTCGCCGGGCTGCGGAGAAAACGTGATGTCCTTCCATACCGCGTAGCCTGGAATCGTATACGACGACATCGTGTAATCGGTATCATCGAGCTGAACTTTGACGCGGAAGATTCTGCACTGATCGGCAAGCGGAACATTCTCATCGGCAATCCAAGTTTCACGGCGCACGTTAACCGTGCCAAGAGTATTCCACGGACCTGTCTCACTAGTCGCGCCTTCGATCGTGTAAAGGCGTCCCGCAAAGGTATGATTCATAAACATGACGCGATAGTAGACTTCGGCTGGCCAATCGAAGTGGCACGGCGTAAACGCCCAACGATCATCTGCCTTGGAAGGATCCGTCCCGAGGAGAAATTCTTCGGCATTCGAGAAGCCATCCTCGTCCGCATCTTCGTTAACGAGCGCCGAGAAGTCCGTGCGCGACGGGAAGTAGATCTTGAGCCACGCCGTATTCACGCGGATATCATTCGTTGACGTCACATAAGCGCCGTTTGGGTGGCAGTAAGTGACGGCATGCTCGCTGACCGTACGATCATGCGTATCGAAGTCATTACCAGAATACTTACCGCCCTTCTTCTGCGCTTCGACACGAATCATGATCTGTTCGCCGTCGGAGAAGAGCGTTTCCGAAGAAGACGCGATATCAACCGAGGTCGAACCGGAAATGGCGTAGCGATTACTGTTCTTAACGTACAGCGTCGTAAACTTCGCGAAATTCACGTCCTTGGTCTCGTAGACCTTACCGCCGTAGGTATACTTCATCTGATTGACTTTTGCCCTCACAACCGAGCCGGGAGCCACCTTAGCAGGAGTGACAAGTTCCCAATCCGTCACCCAAACGCGCGTCGGACCGTAAACGGTAATCTCTTTCGTAACGTTCTTATCACCGAGTGTGGCAGTGGCGGCAAGGATGTGATCCTGAAGATCAAGCCCGTCATAGGTATGATTCTTCTCTTCTCGATGATAAACGAGCAGTCCGTTTTCCTTCTCATCGAGAGTAATATACCCATCTTTACGCTCGTAGATCGGCGCATTGTCGGGAAGCGGCAAATAGCTCTTAATCGAAACCGTCCACTCCGGTGTCGCGGCAGTTACGGTATCGTCATTCAAAACAACCTCGGCCTTCAACTTGACGTCGGGATTATCCTCGATATTAAAGCTCTCCGATGTAATGCGAAGCTCCTTGACGTCCGCCATCGACACGATCTTCACGTCTTGTTCGAATTTGTTCTCCATCGCGTTAAAATTGTAGAACGCATTACGCACGGATATCTTGAGCGTCTGTCCCGCCTTAGCCGTCAAGACGCCATTCGCCGTCATATTGCCGCGCCCTTCACTAATCAGCCATTCGACGCCGTGATCGACTTCCATCTTCACCCCATCCGAGAAGATGGCGAAAAGGCGGAGTTTGGTCGGCGTATCGCCGAGAATCGCATTCGGGACATCAATTTCAAAGCGCACGAAATCTCCGACGCTCTTATCCGTCGCAGCCGCGAGAACGGTATTGATTTGAGGAACCGAGAAACCGCGCTCGGACGCGAACGCGTGATCGCGCCCCGAATACCACGCCGCCGTCGGATCGAACTTGCCGTTCTCGTCATAACACCCCGTGAACGCATCGATCGTACGCGGATCATACGCACCGTACTGCGGAAGTCCGCCGCGCATCGGTACATCTCCATTCTGGCGTCGTGCGTAGTAAACGACATACTTATTGTCGACCTTAACGCCTTGTTCGCACAAGTATTCCATCGTCTGGTGGCAATAAGGGCAACTATCCGAGCCTGAAAGGACGAAGAGAAGTTTCTTTTTCTGAATTGCCAACTTTCTCGCGTCCCAATAGTTTTCGGTCATGTCATAACCGTGCGAATGGTCGACTTTAACCGCATCCTCGGCCTTCGAGTCGATAACCTCGCCCTTGGATCCGTCGTCCGTGTCTCCCGTTTCGGTATTCTCGGGATCAGGATCGACGGTCGGATTTTGGACGAGCGCTCCCTGAACATAACCGAGGAACTTGGAGTGATCGACAGAATCAAAGCCCTTCGTCGGCGCATTCTGCTCGAAAAAGACCGTTCCCGTGCCCTTAAGCTTATCAAAGCATTCCCAATAGCCGCCGGCCGTACGGAACGTGCTGCCATAACCGATCCAAAGCTCGGTTGCCTTCACGACCCCTTGATGATAGGTAACAGCATTGGCGATATTCAATCGGTCACACTGAACGCTCTTCGGGACCCGTCCGAACTGAATCGGAGCTATCGCACCTTCAGCCATTACAACGGAAAGCTCGGCAAGACGCAAGCCGGAGGGGAAGACAATCGTCTTATAATCCCACACGCTCTGCGGAACATTCCGATCCGTGACCACGATACGCACCTTCGCGTTCGGCGGAAGCGAAGACCCCAAAGCGCTCGTTCCGTCCAATTTCTTGAAGGTTGCCGAGTTCCATTCGGTTTCGTCCTCGGAATTCTCCGAAATCGTGAGTATCCATTCATCCGCCGCGGTTTCTGGTAGATAATAGTCGGTAAGTGTCGACGAACCTCCGCCCGTCGTACCGCCTTCGGGCGTATCGCCTTCATTACCACCGGGCGTCTCTTCTTCCCCTCCTCCGATCGGATCGCCGCCCGAAGGAGTTTCTTCCTCCTCCTCTTCTTCAGGAGGAAGTTCCTCTTCAACCGTTCCGTCGTTCCAACCGACAGTCAGAGTCTTCAAATACACCTCGCTTTGATCGTTCGGCGACTGTTTGCGATTTTCGGCACGGAAGAGGAGATACTCGTAATCCTCGCGAATAATGAGTTCGCTCTTGCCGCCGTTGCTAAGCTCTCCGATCTTCGTTCCCTGACGTCCCGGCTTCCACGCGTCAGTTGTTTGTGTATAAGGCGTGTTGCTTCCGTAAACGCCAAGGACTTCGGTCTTACCGGTCGGATGCGCCCATTCGGCCGAAACCAGTCGTGCCTTACCGCCGCTTACCGTCGTCACTATGCCGCAGGAATCGTATTTGTTGCGAAGATAGATTGAAGCCGCAGGTGTCTCGGGTTCGAACTTGCGCTTAAGCGTAAAGTCGCTCGACTGCGTCTCATTTGCCGCAAAAATCGCATACGAGGCCTTCTTGCCTACAAAAGTCTGTTGCTCGCTCGGCCAATTATCCGAAACCTTGCCGCTTAAAGCCGAAAGCGTGAAAACGTCGGTGGACGAAAGCCCGATACGCGCTTGAGCGGTTTCTTGATTTTGGCCCGTCGTTCCCGCGATTGACACGGGAATCGATGCGTCATGATACGCGGGTGCGCTTGAGTAAAGCGTGCACACGCCTGAAGCGTCCGCGGGAACCCAGAGCTTGACCTGTCCTGATAAGGAAGCGACGCCGGCCACGAGCACCTCTCGACCCTGACTCAAAGCGACCATGGCGTTCGGAGCCGTTTTAACGACAATCTCCGCACCCGCCTCAATAGTGGTCGAATTGAGCGAAACCGAATTCGCCTTCGGTGTCGTCAAGTACGGCTGATAGGTCGGATCGCCAAAGAGATTGAAAAGCGAGAAGTCCTTGACATAATACGAATCGCCGCGCCCGGTCATCGCAAACGTACCAACGTGCATTGCCTGACCAATCGAGCGCGAACGCTGCGAGGGATCATCACCCACCGCAGGGAACATACTGCGCAAAAGACCGATGCGCGTCGCCTGAGGGCTTACCGTATACCCGCAATAGAACTTATTGTCGGCATAAGACTCCTGACTGCAGGCGATAACGGCAACTGCTCCGCCATTCGCCTTACGCGCGAAGGTTTCGGCGAAAGAATAGCCCGAATCATACTTACCGGTAAGACAAGTCACACTCGCGACAACCGGATATTTGTTGACGTTCGAGAGCGCTTCGATATTGGAGCTAAAGTACTTGCTGTCCCACGAATTCTGGCTGCCGTGCCCGAAGTAAGTCACGAGCGAGCAACCGCTGTTGATGAAGCCGTTGATTTGATCGTTAGACCCGGCCGAGGACTTATTTACCTTATTCCCGGAGAAGTTCAGCGGATAATTAAGCGCGTAATTGACACCGGGAACAAAGACGGGATCTCCCGAGGTCGCATTATCGACAACGAGCGAATTCTTAAGCCACGCGCCTTCCGAGGGCTTCAGCTTCGACATGTACATCGTCTTCGCGATCTGTGCCTCAACATCGGCCGTCTTAAGCGCCGAGAAGCGCCCGACATACGCGTCGGCAAAGTAATCGTCCGTGTACTCGCCGTAATAGAAGTCCGTCGCGTGTACATACTTAACTCCCTGATCGAAGAAGGTCGGGACATCCTCCGCCGAGCCGACAATCAAGACATACGAAGGACGCGGATCCATCGTTCTTAACTTTTCGCGAATCGCCTTGGCGAGCGCCTCTCCGCTCAGGTTTCCGGAGATTTCGTCGGTATAAAGTTCCCTGACTTCATATCCCTGCTGCGTCTTCCAATTAAGATATTCCGTCAAAGTGGCCTCATACTTGCGATGACTTACTACCACCATCGGCACACCACGCCCATTCTCAGGGAGAACATTGACGGGCGCGTACACACGATCACGTTTCGAATAATCCGTCTTGTCGTTCGCGAGATTGACATCATACTCATAGGAATCGCTCAAGCTATTCGTTCGCTCCCACCACGGGTACTCGGGTTCGTAATCTTCCTCATTAAACCACAAACGGAGACACGTAATGCGGAAGTTGGTAGTGGAAGCGCCACCGTTGAGCGTAATTGACGACGAGTTTGCACGCCAAACTAGGGTCCCGTCATCTTTGCGGGTTAAGGTTCCGACCGAAACTGCCGCATCGCCTGTCTTATTAGCATTGACGACAATCTGATACTCGACAACCGCGATGGATTTGGACGAGGTCAGCGTCAGGTAATAATAAGAAGCCCAAGTATCAGTGCCGTAAATGTACGCGCCAACCTTATCCGAACTACCGGTGAACTTAAAGGTGACATCTTCTTTAGTAAGAGTCACAAGACTTCCGCTAAGCTCCGCTTCCGCGGCAAAGTCGAGTGTCACATCTGGCTTCCCGGCGAACGCATGCGCGGCGGTCAAGAGGATCGTCGTAAAGGCAACAAGGGTCTTAGTTGTTTTGTTCGTCATAGTTAGCCTCTTTTCTTTTTTACTCTTCCGTCTTAACATTCTTAGCATTGCATTCCGCGCACACGCCGTAGTAGACGAGCTGCTCGTCTTCAACGACACAACCCGCAGGGAGCTTCATATAACTCTGCAAATGACGGCATCGGAAATGGGCATGAAACGACATATCCGCATCGTAACGCATCTCGTCATTCTCAATGTGAATGCGCTCAACCAGTCGATGCTTCACGAGCGCGGATAAGACATTGTATACCGTCATCTTCGAGAGATGCGGATTCGCCGGCTTAAGCGACTGATACACCATCTCGGCGTTCGGATGATCGTAGCGCCCAAGAAGATGGGCGTAGATCATCTGGCGCTGTGGCGTCAGGCTCACATCGTGGTCACGTAGTCTGTTGGCTGCTAGTGTATTCATTACAACGTGAATAATATCGGATTATTAGATCCGTGTAAAGCCCCTAAGGCACAACAAACAAGTGAAACAATCTTCCTTTACTAACAATTCCTCTCAAAAACACGCATAAATCTCCGCATTATTTGTGATTAGCATAAGCTTATCGGCCAAGAAAAATTTTACAATCGCCATTGTATTAAGTATATTGACTATGTTGCTTGGAAATCCAAAAGAAGCTTCGCCATCACGTCTACAACTCATTAAAGTGCCGTATTCGTCGCACATTGCCAAATTTTTGCTCGCAGATTCTTCCCTAAACACATTGAAGATGATTGTGTCAAATACAATCAAATGATATACTTTTGAACTTTTCACAAAAGGATCAACATGAACTACACCAATAGCGATAAGCAAAAATATACAACCTCGAACGGAATCTCGCCAAATGCGAACAGATGATCAAGGTTCTTCAACTTGCTACATGCACGGCACACGACTCAACGCGAGAGAAGCTCCTCGCCGCCGATTTACTCACCGACCAGTTTCCAGTTCACGTCGTATGCGATGCCCTAAACCTCTGAGTGTGTTATCTTGTCGCGATTGTGCGGCGGATCTTGTCGATGACGCGGGTTCGTTCGCCAGCTTCAGCAAGTACCGCAGCAAGGCCGAGGAGATTAAAAGTGGCGACGAGCGAATTCATGCCCGGAACCTGACTTCAGATAACGCTCAAACTCCTGCGCTTTAGCCAAGGTCGTAAACGCACAATAGAAATCAATGGCCCAAGGGGCGTATTTGGACGAAGAATCACAATTCCCGGAGTTATGTTCGGCAAGGCGACGCTTGAGATCAGTTGTTGAGCCGATGTAGTGTTGATTCGGATTATTAACACTGACAAGGCGATATGTATAATACATAAGCATCATCCTCCTTCTGTCGTGCCGTCCTCCTACGCGTTTTCTTCGAAAACGGCTACGGAGGACACCCTCCTTCGTACGTCAGGCTTCGCCTGACTAGCTACCGAGGGCAGCATTCATAACTCCAAAAACGTTCCATTCGCTATAAAGGGCCTGCCCTCCGTAGTCGATTCGCCGAGCGAATCGCGAAGGAGGGTGCATCTGGTGGGAGTTGAACCCACACGCCTTTCGGCACGGGAACCTAAATCCCGCGTGTCTGCCATTCCACCACAGATGCCCGAATCACTTCCGCAGCTTGTCTCGATGGGAGAAGAACGTCTTCGCCCGTCTGGCGAACGCCTTCGCCTCGGGGAAGTTGTCTTCCGAAACCGCTTGCTGGAAATCCTCGAGCGCGCCGCGCTCCCGCCGATCAAGCCCGACCGGAACCTCGAAAACGATGCGAACGTCCAAGTCGCCGTGCGCGCCGCCGCGAACCGAGGGAACGCCCTTGCCGCGCAAACGAAAGACTTTGCCGTTGGCGGTTCCCGCGGGAATCTTGAGTTCCGCCTCGCCTTCCGGAGTGGGAACCGCGATGACGCCGCCGAGCGCCGCCAAAATCGGGGAAACCGGAACGGTGATGCCAAGATCCAGCCCGTCGCGCTCAAATAGTTCGCTCGGTTTGACGCCGATGAGGACGTAAAGGTCTCCCGGCTCGCCGCCGCGCAATCCGCCCGCGCCTTTCCCGGAAAGCCGCAACCGCGAACCCGAATCGACGCCCGCGGGAATCTTGAGCTCGATGTGCTGCGGCGTCGTGATCTGCCCCGAACCGCGACAACGCTTGCAGGGCTTTTCGATGACCGAGCCCTCTCCGCCGCACGTCGGGCAAGTCTGGCGAACCTGAAAGAATCCGCTGCCGCCGATTACCACGCCCGCGCCGCCGCAAGTGCGGCAAGTCGTCCGCTTCGAGCCGTTCGCCGCGCCGCTGCCGTGGCACTCCGGACATTCCGCCGGCAAGGTAAGGTCCAGCGTTCTGACGCTTCCGAAAATCGCCTCGTCGAAGTCGATGTCGAGCCGAAACGTCATGTCGTCGCCGCGCCGCGGAGCGTTGGGATCGACCCGACGCTCGCGCCGCCCGCCGCCGAAGAACGACGAAAATCCGCCGCCGAACGACGAGCCGCCGCCGAAGAACGAATTGAGAATATCGCCGAGATCGACGCCCTGGAAGTGCGAGAAATCGCGCCCGAAGTCGAATCCTCCGGGGCCGAAGTTCACGCCCTGATGTCCGAACTGGTCGTAGCGCTGACGCTTCTCGGGATTGGACAAGACCTCGTACGCCTCGGAAACCTCGGTGAATTTCTCCTTCGCCGCGGGATCGTCGGGATTGCGGTCGGGGTGGTACTTCATCGCGAGCTTGCGATAGGCGGACTTGATTTCATCCGCCGTCGCGCTCTTCGCGACGCCCAAAACCTCGTAATAATCGCGCTTCTCGGCCATTTACTTCGCCTGCTTTCCCGCGCTGACCACGACTTGCGCCGCCCGCAAAAGTCGCTCTCCCAGCATCCAACCGGTTTTGACGACGGCGGCGATCTTGCCCTCGTCGACTTCCTCGTTCGGCAACTTCGCGATCGCCTCGTGGAGATTGGGATCGGGCTCCTTGCCGACCAAATCGCCCATCGGTTTCGCGCCGTGATCGGCGAGCGCCTTCAAAAGCGCGTCGTAGACGAGCTTCACGCCCTTGACGAACTCGTCGTCCGGATTCTTCGCGTTCTTGAGCGCGAGATCGAGGTTGTCCACCGCCGGCAGTTCGGAGAGTATTACCTCGCTTTGCACAAAGCGATAGGTCTCTTCGCGATCGCGAATCGCGCGCTTCTTGTAGTTGTCGAAGTCCGCGAGCGTTCGCGCGTAGAGTTCCTTCCAATCCGGCTCCGCCGGCTTTTCGGGAGTCGCCTCGACCGGCTTTTCGGGTTCAACGACCTTCGCCGCTTCCTTCGGCGTTTCCGCCTCGACCGGCTTTTCCGCCTTCTTATCGACCTTCTTGCCCATTACGCCTTGATCTGTCCCGCTTTCGCCAGCATCTTCGCCTCGACCGACTGGATTTCGGCGAAGCCCTGGGAGCTGTGCGGATTGAGTCCGTCGGACGCTTCCATGGAGCTGTCCGCTTCGTTGTAAATCGTCGCCTTGAGACCCTTGAGCGACTCGAAGAAGATATTGCCCTTGTAAAGACCGAGCGTCACTTCGGCGGTGGCCTTGTCGGCCCAGACCTGAATCGCCGCGCGCGCCGCTTGCGTCGCCGGATCGAACCAGCGCCCGTCGTAAATCTGGTCGCTGACGAACTTCGAGAGCTTCCCGAACAGATCCGTCGAACGACGATCCATCAAGCCCTCGTAAACGTACTTGAGCCCCCACGAAAGAACTTCCATTCCCGGCGCCTCGTAGACTCCGCGGCTCTTGGTGCCGATGATGCGGTTTTCGAGCGCGTGCTTCATGCCGATGCCGTTCCGTCCGCCGATCTTGTTGAGTTCGAGCATGGTCTTGTAGGGCGAGAGTTTCTTGCCGTTGACGGCGACGCAACGCCCCTTCTCGAACTTGAGCGTGATCTTCTCGACGCGATTCGGCGCCTGTTCGGGCCAAACGCCCATCGTGGGCTTGACGATGCGCATCGAAGTTTCCATCGACTCCAAATCCTCGGCCTCGTGGCTGAGACCCGCGAGGTTGGCGTCGGTCGAGTATTTCTTCTTCGTGCCGACGAAGGCGACGATACCGCGCTTGGCGAGGAACTCCACCATCTGGGTGCGACCGGGGAAACGCTTCAAAAGCTCCGCGTCGCGCCACGGCGCGTACACGCCGAACGAGGGCTCGAGCACGTTGGTGTAGCGCTCGAAGCGCATCTGGTCGTTGCCGCGGCCGGTCGCGCCGTGCACCAGAACCGTGCAACCCGCCTTCTTCATTTCGGGCAGGAGCTTCTGCACGGTAACCGCGCGCGCGATGCCCGTAGAGTTCCAGTATCCGCCGTCGTACATCGCCTGGCACTTCACCGTCTCAAAGCAGATGTCGGCCATTTCCGCGGTAACGTCGACGATCTTGGTCGCGACTCCCGTCGGCGCCATTTTCTTCTTGATGTCGTTGATGTCCTTTTCGTCGGGCTGTCCGACGTTCGCGGAGAACGCCTTTACCTTGACGCCCGCGTCCTTCAAGACGCAGCAAATGGTCTTCGAATCCAAGCCGCCGGAAACGCAGACGGCTACGGTTTTACCCTTGAGATCGGCTAACTTCATGGTTGATTGTCCTTTCTTTAAAAAGCTTGCGTATTATATCACTTTTCCAAATCCAGCGTGGCGAAATAGTCGTCGAGCGTCTCCGCGCGGCGAATCTGCCTCACCGACCCGTCCTCTTCCAGCAACAGCTCCGCGCTGCGGAGTTTGCCGTTGTACTGAAAGCCCATCGCGTGTCCGTGCGCGCCGGCGTCGCAGATGACGACGAGATCGCCGCGCTCCAAGACGGGCAATACCCGCTGGATGGCGAACTTGTCGTTGTTCTCGCACAGCGACCCCGTAACGTCGTAAACCGAGGTTTCGCCGCTCGTCTCCTTGCCGGGAACGACGATTTCGTGATACGCGCCGTAAAGCGCGGGGCGCATGAGATTGGCCATGCACGCGTCGAGCCCGGCGTAGAGCCGATAGGTGTTCTTGATATGCCGGACGCGCGCGACGAGATATCCGTAAGGTCCGGTAATGCAGCGCCCGCACTCCATATAGAGTTTGAGCGGCTTCATCCCGCGACCGGTTACAAGCTCCTCGTAGCCCTTGCGAATCCCGTCTCCGACGCGCTCCAAGTCCATCGCGACCTGGTCGGGCTTGTAGGGAATCCCGACGCCGCCGCCGATGTTGATGAACTCGAAGTCGATGCCGACGTCGCGCGAAATGTCGAACGCGAGCTCGAAAAGCAGCTTCGCCGTATCGACGATATACTCTGGATCGAGCTCGCTCGACGCGACCATCGTATGAAGGCCGAAACGCTTGACGCCCGCCGCCTTCATCTTGCGGTAGCACTCGAAGAGCTGCTCGCGGGTAAAGCCGTACTTCGCCTCCTCGGGCTTGCCGATGATGGCGTTGCCTCCCTTAAGCGGGCCGGGATTGTAACGGCAGCACATGATCTCGGGCACCTTGCCGCCCAAGCTCTCCAAAAGATAGTCCCAGTGCGTAATGTCGTCGAGATTCACGATCGCTCCGAGCGCGTACGCCTTTTGGAATTCCTCGGCCGGCGTGTCGTTCGAGGTGAACATGATCTTTTCGCCGACGTTGCCCACCTTTTCCGCCAGGACGAGCTCGGCCATCGACGAGCAGTCGCTACCGAAGTCGAACTCCCGCAGTATCTTCATGAGCTCGGGGTTAGGCGCCGCCTTGACCGCGAAGTATTCGCGAAAGCCCTTGTTCCACGCGAACGCCTTTTTAAGCCGCTTCGCGTTGGCGCGAATCGCCCTCGCGTCGTAGATGTGGAACGGCGTCGGCCACTTGGATGCGATTTCCTCGAGTTTTTGTTTATCGAACGGCAATGTACGCATATTAGGCCTTCCTTACTTCGATTCCGGTCGGGTGGCCGTTCAAATCGGTCTCGCCCTCGCCGAGCGATATATTCACTTCCGTCGAAAGCGTTTCGTTTTTCACGTAGTCGATATGCGCTTCGAGCGCGGCCTTCATCTCCGCGTCGGCCTTGACCGCGAGCACGATGCGCTGGGTAACCTCGAAATCGGCTTCCTTGCGCATCGCCTGCACGTGGCTGACGAATTCGCGGGCGTTGCCCTCGGCGACGAGCGCCGGGGTAAGCGCGGTTTCGAGCCCGACCACGATCGATCCAACGGATGCGACGACGAGCCCCTCGCGCGGATTGCGGCTCGTGATGACGTCCTCGGCGGTGACGCAAACGCCCTCCACCTCGAACGGCACCTTCTTCGCCTTCGCAATCGCGGCGGCGACCGCCTTCATCTTCGCGCCGCACTTCGGCCCCAGCGTCTTGAAATTCGCCTTGAAGGAAACGTCGCACAGCTCGGTTTCGTCGGCGATGAAGCAGACTTTCTTGACGTTGAGCTCGTCCTCGATAAGCTCTTCCAAACCCGCGACGTCACCGCCCGCGAGCTTGAGCGAGGCAAGCGGCTGACGAACCTTGAGGTCGTTGTCGGCGCGCAATCTCCGCCCGAGTTCCACGGCGGCTTGCACGTCGGCCATACGACGCTCGAGCGCAAGGTCACGCGCCTCGGCGTTGGGCTTCGGGAAATCGCAAAGATGCACCGATTCGGGATCGCTCTCGCCCTTCAAGTTGAGGTAGATTTCCTCGGCGATGAACGGCGTGAATGGAGCCGCGACCTTGGAGAGTTGCACGAGGACGTACCTTAGCGTCCGATACGCCGAAAGCTTGTCGGAGTCGTTGGTGGACTTCCAGAAGCGACGACGCGAGCGGCGAATGTACCAGTTGGTGAGGTCTTCGACCGCCTTCACGAACGGACGGACGGATTTTTGCAAATCGTAGTCGTCCATCGCCGCCGTAACGTCGTTAATGAGCGTCTCCATCGAGGAAACGATCCACTTGTCGAGGACGTTGGCGCTTTCCGGCTTTACCACTTCCTTGTCGTGGAAGCCGTCGACGTTCGCGTAGGTAACGAAGAACGAATAGGCGTTCCACCACGGAATCAGCAAGTCGCGCATGAGCTGCTTCACTCCGGCTTCGGAGAACTTGAGACTCTCCGCCTTGACGACCGGCGAATAGATCATGTAAAGGCGAATCGCGTCCGCGCCGTAGGTGTCGAGCATCAAGTTGGGATCGGGATAGTTCTTGAGTCGCTTCGACATCTTCTTGCCGTCCTCCGCGAGAACGAGACCGTTCACGATCACGTTCTTGTAGGGCGACTTGTCGAAAAGGCACGTTCCGAGAACCATCAGCGTATAGAACCAACCGCGCGTCTGGTCGAGACCCTCGGCGATGAAATCGGCCGGAAAAATCTTGTCAATCGCCCTCTCTACCCCTCCACCTTCAACCTCCACCTGGCCCATGTAATGGGCCTGCGCGTAGGGCATCGAACCCGACTCGAACCAGCAATCCAGCACTTCCGGTGTGCGATGGTAGGTCTTGCCGTCCTTTTTGATGACGATCTTGTCGACGAAGTGCTTGTGAAGATCGGTGACCTTCTCGCCGGAAAGCTCCTCGAGCTCCTTGATGGAGCCGACGCAAATCATATCCTCGGGATCGTCGTCGTTGATCCACACGGGGATGCAGCTCCCCCAGAAGCGATTGCGGCTGATATTCCAGTCGCGCGCCTCCTCAAGCCAGTTTCCGAAGCGCTTCTCGCCGACGTAGGCGGGCGTCCAATGCACGGAGGCGTTGTTCTTTTTAAGCCGTTCGTGCAAATCCTCGACCTTCACGTACCACGCGTCGATTGCGCGATAGACGAGCGGCGTGTCGGTACGGTCGCAGAACGGATACGAGTGGGTGATGGTCGCCTGATGGACGAGCTTGCCCTCGGCTTTGAGGCGCTTGATGATGTCCTTGTCGCAATCCTTGCAGAAGCGCCCCGCATATTCGGGAATCTCTTTCGTGAACGCGCAAGCGGAATCGAGCGGATCGACGATCGCGTTCATTCCCGCTTCCTTGCACACCCTGAAGTCGTCCTCGCCGTAGGCCGGCGCGATGTGGACGAGCCCGACGCCGTCGTCGGTCGTGACGTAGTCGTCGTTAAGAACGCGGAACGCGCCTTCCGCCTTTTTGTCCGCGAAATACGGGAAAAGCGGCTCGTATTCCCAGCCCTTCAAGTCCGCGCCTTTCAGCTTGGCGACGAGCTCGTACTGATCGGCTTTCTTGAAGATCGTGGAAAGCCGCGCCTCGGCCATCACGTAGCAAGGCCGCTTATCGTCGGTCAAGTCGCGCACTACGACATAGTCGATCTTCGCGCCCGCGCAAATCATCAGATTCTCGGGCAAGGTCCACGGCGTCGTCGTCCAAATAAGGAGATAGGTCGTATCTCCCCAGACGGTATCCGCGCCCTTCGTCACCTTCACGCGGCACGTCACCGTCGGGTCTTGCACGTCCTTGTAGTTGGAGCCCGCTTCGAAATTGGAAAGCGGAGTCGAAAGCTTCCAGGAATACGGCATGATGCGGTGGGACTTGTAAACGCGCCCCTGTTTCCAAAGCTCCTTGAAGACCCACCAGATGGTCTCCATAAAGTCGGGGTTCATCGTCTTGTAGTCGTGGTCGAAGTCGACCCAGCGACCCATGCGATTGACCGTCTTCTTCCACTCCGAAACGTACTTAAGTACCATCGAGCGGCACTGCTCGTTGAACTTGTCGACGCCGAACGCCTTGATCTCCGGCGCGCCGGCCACTCCGAGCGCGTCTTGGGCGAGCGCCTCGATCGGAAGCCCGTGAGTATCCCAGCCGAAACGGCGCTCGACGTACTTTCCGCGCATGGTCTGGTAGCGCGGCACGATGTCCTTGATGACGCCGGCGAGCAAGTGTCCGTAGTGAGGAAGCCCGGTCGCGAACGGAGGCCCGTCGTAGAATTTATAGCGTTCCTTGCCCGCGTTCTTCTTAAGAGATTTTTCGAATGTGGCGTTCTTGTCCCAAAACGCGAGGATGTTCTCCTCCATCTTCGGAAACGCCACTTTGTTGGATACCGCCTTGAACATCACATTTCTCCAATCTGCACGATTAGTCGTATATTATACCAAAAATTGAGACGGAAGGTCCTATTATCTTACAAATCTTAAACAATTAGCCGAAGCAGAGTAATCCACTTCGGCTAATTAGTATTGCTACGCGCTTGTCGCTTAGTTGCCGAAGGAGAACTTCGGACGATAGTAGCGAACCTTCTTGCCCGATTCGGTTGTCGGCAAACCAACCGAAATCGAAGGAGTTGTCGACGGATCGCCACTTGGCGTCCACGTTGCGCTTTCGCCCAACGCGTCCGCGTACTCAACCGCGTATTTGACCGTCGGAACCTTATCACCCGTCTGGACCTCGATTCCGCCGAACTCGAAGGCCACCTTATCCGCCTCATTGTTCTGAACGCCAACGAGGTACGGCTTCGAGGTTTCAACCTTCGGCTCCAGACCGAGCGTCCAGCTCTCCCAGATCCTAAAGCCGTTACGCCCGAGCTTCTTAATCGCCGCGTTAACCGTCGGTCCTTCAGCAGGATCGGTGACATCAACCTTGCGGAGTTCAAGCACGTTTTCGCGCAGCCAGTCCGCCGGCACGCTCACGCCAGTCGCAACTGGCGTTTCGGTATCGTCGTCGAAGTTGACCGTCGGCTCGGCTTCCTGAGCGACAATCGTCTCGCCGCTCTTGAGGACCAGCGCGCCAGTTCCAACCTTGCCATTACCCACGACTACCTGATCGGTGATTTCACCCATCGCGCCAATCGTGAAGCGGCGATCCGCCGTCACATACACCTCGCCGGGTACGCCATCAATCGCCTGATCAATGACCGTGCCCGCCGGAAGCGTCCAGGCAATCGGGCCTTCCAACGTCCAGCCCGACATATCGACCGTCTCATTGTTCTTGTTCTTGATGATGACCGCCTTGATCGTAGCGTCGTAGCGAACCGTGAAGTTCGGGCTACCCTCAGCGCCAATCAACGCCGCAAGCTCGCTCTGCGCCGCCGGAATGCCAGCGCAAAGGTTATTCGCGTAGCCAATCTGATCTGCGGTGTGGTTCGCCGCAGCGTGGGTCTCGAAGAGGTGCGTACGACGCGGAACGATGTAGGAATTCCAGATTTCCTTGTAGCCGGCGACGAGCGTCTGGGGCTCGGTATCCGACGTCCAGACATTAACCGCACCACAACCCGAAGCGCTGTCAGGGTTGACATGGCCCCAAACCTGAAGTTCCTTGACGCAATCGGCGCCGTCCTGCTCGTTTGCGACATCGCAGCCCATGTAGGTCAAGAACTCGCGCATCTTAACCGCAATCGGGTTGGTCGCCTCGCTCGTATCCGCGAGATACTTGTCCATCAACGTCCTGAGACGACGCAGATAGAGGCGACGGAATTTCTCGTGCTGGTAGATGGACTCGACCGCATAGTTCGAATTACCTGCGGCCGTGCCATTCGACTTATACGCACGAACACGGCACCCACCATAGAACGGATGCGACTTGAAGTCGTCGGCATTCGCCAAAAGTCCGACGTGACCACGCGCGCTATCATCCTGGAAATACCACTGTCCGAAGGAGAGGTTGGTATCGTAGACGAGCGGATGCCAAGTTCCCGTTCCGCGCACGCCATCCTTCGTCCACGGGCTATCCCAATAGCCGGAGATATTCGCCCAGACGTCATCGTTCTCGTGGGTGATGCGGGCGATGGCGAGGTAGTTGAGCCAGCTCGGCAGATCAAAGCTCTCGACCACGGTCTTGGTAAGCGCCGCATTCTCGAGGCCCGTGTCGATGGAGCCGTCCTTCGACGCCGCGACCTCACCGGCCGCGCTAATCGACTGGCGGAACGCTTCCAATTCCTTCAACGCCTCTGGGCCCGTCTCATTGCCGTCGTCCGGCGTCTTCTTTTCGATACCGCCGGCGGACGTGCCGCTACCCGGCTGGAAGGTGCCGATATTCTTGTAGCTATAGACGAACTTGTTAAGCCCGTAGCTCTTTTCAATAAGGTCGTCCGAGAAGCGTTCGGAGTGGAAGCCAATCTGGTAGAACTGGCCATTGAGGTTGAGCCGGACCGGATAGTCGAACGGTGCCGGCGATTTCTCGTTGTTGAAGAGCCAGAACGACGTCATCTGACGGAGGCGCGAAGGATCGCACATTTCGCTGATGAAGCTCGTCTTGCGGATTTCCGAGACATTGATGCCGTTAAAGCCGTCCTTCGCTGCAATCTTAAGCGGATTCGCCTTCGCGAACCGGAGACCATGGCTCTTCTTCTTAAATCCAGCCGAGGTGTTGCCACGAAGGTCGATACGGACGTAGTCGTAGTAGCGCATCGTCGAAGAATCGAAGATGTTGACGCGCGCACCATAAGGATATGCCGCCTTCTGGTCGGCGTGGCCATTTTCAGTCATAAGCGCATCGTAGTCGATGTTCATAATGCGATTACCAGAGCCATTGCCTGGCGCATCGGCAACGATGAAGCGATCGCCTGTTCCGCCCTTCGCTACCGTCGTCGCGAAGAGGTGCATCGTATCAAGCGAGCCGCTGAGCTGCGTCTCCTCATCCGGACGAACAATCGTACCGTACCACTCGTACCCATCGTCCTTGTTCATGAAGCTTGGGCTAATCCACTTATTGCCAGCCGCATCGGTAATTTCGGCCTTCCACTGAACGAGCATGCCCGCCGCCGGCAACGCACTTGCAGGAATACTCGCCGTCCAACGATCACCGTGGAATTCGTCTGGTTCCTCGCCCTTCACCATATCGACCGTACCAAACGTGGTCGAATCATCGTTATTGATGTCGGTGCGATAGATGAGCGTAACCGAAGTAATCGCGTCGCTATCATTCTTGGCGTCCACCGGGTTCACATCGAACGTGACCGGATAGTCCGCACCGCTTTCAGCGTATGCAACTGGGTCATTGTCGGAAAGCTTGTGATCGACGCCGTAGAGCGGGCCGACATTCGGACCAATCGCCGTCAAACCTTCGGTTTCCGGATTGACCGCACCCTTCGTGGGCTCGGCGACCCAGCGTTGAGTCGCGCCATCAGTCGAGTGGCCGACGATAACGGACTTGCCGTCCGGCAAATCGCTCGGCACGATCACCGAATCGACCACCGTCCTGCCCTTGAGGAGTCGGACGAGCGGATACTTCTTCGGATTGATCTTGGCAGGAACGATCATAATACCATTAACTTCCTTGACCTCATCCTCGGCCACCAAGCCCTTCGCAAAGGCGAGGTCGTCGCCATCGGTGTAGCCCTCGGTCATATAAACGACGATGCGTTCGCCCGCGCCGAGGCGACGTGAAACGAGATTGGCGAACTTGCCCGCCTTGACTTTCTTGCCGCGGTTGAAGCGCTGCAACTCGTACTCGCCAAGATCGATGTAGCCGAACGTATTGTCGTTAACAAGCTCTACCCAGCTACTCTCCACGCCGTTCGGGTCGAGGTCATCCGGCTTCGGACAAATTTCGCTGATGCGAAGCGGTATCGTGCCTGGAGGCAGGTACGCAACAATCGTGCCGCCCTCGCCCGGCATAAACATAAACCCTTCTGGCACGGTAACCGGATTGCCATCCAAAGTGAATTCCTGAGTATTAGTATCGTAGACCAACCGCGTCGTATCAAGAACTTTCAAGATAGAACCGTTCGAAACGACGTCGAACGCCTCTTCCATCGTCGGATACGACTTACCGTCGACCTCGATGAGCTTGATGGTCGAAGCAGCGACAACCTTGTCGGCGGAGACCTTCAAAGTCCAATCGTCCTCGCAGCCCTCGGCAAGCGCAAAGGTAATGCCGTCCAAGAGGAAGTCGGTGTCCGTCGGAGCGGTGATAAGCGTCAGCTCGGAGAGCGGCTCAAGTCCCGAAAGATCAAACACAATCTTGCCCTTGAAGTCAATCATATCCGAGAACGCAGTTACGCCTGTAGCCACAAACGTGCCTGTGCCGGCAAGCTCGTCGAACCCAATGCCCTGATCGTTGGTAAAGCTCGCGCCTTCCCCAAGCTTAAGATTGATCCGTCCATTCTTAGTAAAGCCCTTGCTCTTACCATTCGAGAACTTAAGAGTTGCATTATTGGCAACATTAATGGTGAGAAGCGTATTCGCCGGAATCGTTCCCGCGTCCATCGTGAACGTACCTTCTTGGACATCAATCGTACCGCCACCAACGAACGTGCCAGTTGCAATCATATACTCGCCCACGCCCGTCTTGGTGAGCTTATGACCATTCAAGTTGTAATTGAACGCATTCCACTGGCTTCCAAGCGAGTGGAGAGTCGTCGTCACATTCACGAACGAATCCTTCGTGAAGGTAACGTCGAAGGTACCAATATGGTCATACGCCGTCGCGCTACCGCTATTCGCCAACGTGCCGCCATTCAAGATAGTCGGAACAGCGACGTTGTCGATACCATTGACGTCGAACGTGCCGCCCTCGTTGACCGTAACCAAGCCCGAGTTGGCAATCGAGGACGCCGTAAGCGTCGCACCATCCTCAACCGAGAACTTGTAAGTACCAATCGCCGTCGTAAGATTGCTCTTAATCGAGCGAACGAACGTCGGGTTCGCGTTCATAATCTCCTCGGTAACTACCTGCGTACCCCAAGTCCACACTCCATTCTCATAGACAAACGGATAATTAGGCGTTGTAACCGTCAAGATGTAGTGCTTGGTAATCGGGTCAATTGTCGCAGTTGCCTCACGCCCATGGAGTTCGGTAGGAGTAATGAAAGCAACGTTCGCACCTTCCTCAAGCGTAAGATAGCCCGTAAGGTCGTACGTCTGCGTTGAGAAGTATTGCGTCATATCGACCATCGAAAGATCGAAGGTAACGGTCTTGCCCTGCTTGACCGTGAGCGGCGCACCCTCCATTGAGAACGCATCGTAAGCGAAGGTAATATTCGCATTCGCCGTAACCCGACCAGTAGACTTAACAATCCCGCCGAATCCATCGCCTTCGGCACGCACGAACTTAACATCGTCGCCATTAATTTGAATGGCTTCGTAAGTCACATTCTCTGCAAGGTTGATGCCGACTGTCGTTGTCGCGCCATCATTATCAATCGCAAGCTTAGCCGTCGCTCCTGCCGCTGGCGCATCCGCCATCTCGGCTGGTTCGGTTCCTTCCTTGGTCCACGCCTCAGTCGCTGACCAATTGCCATCCGCTGTCACTGTACGCTGATAGGATCCATTGGGCGAAACGTAAGGATACTTTGTTGCGTACAGCTCAAGTGCTTCCTTAGAGAGCTCTACATTGTACACGCGCAGCCAATCAAGCGTTGCTGCATCATCATTCGCCGGACGCGAATACCCTCCAACCTCGCCACCATGAGGAGACGCGATTTGGAAGCCAGTTCCAAGATTAATCTTTTCGCCAAACGGATAGGACTGCAAAAGCTCGCCATCAAGATAAATGTCGATAATCGTCTGAGTATCATCGCTCTTAAGCACAAAGGCATACAAGTGATTGGCTACCTGCGCATTCGGCACCGTCATCGTGCAAAGATTCTTCACATTATTTGCACTCTGCCCGTTCGCCTTACAAAGTACGACCTTATCCTCGCTAACATTATCCGTCGCAAGGAATATCGTATTGTTGGAGCCATGTGTTGACGAGCCAAATACAACATAGTACCGATTGTCATTGCTCGGCATCGTGCCATACATCACAAAGGAAGCCGTCGCCGGCCAACTGGAGACATCACGCCAAGGACGCGTCGGGACATGCAATGCCTTACCATCAACATATTCATTGCCCTTGAATGGACGGTCGTCATCCCAACTAAGTGCCGTGCCTTCAGTGCCGGTATTGTTTCCGTTGCCATCGAACTCATAGTCCCACCAGCAAGCACCACCAGTGACTTCCCAATCAAAGTAGATGTAATTAGCATCCGACGCAGTGGTTGTAAGAGCATTGCCACCTGCATCAAAAGCACGGATGGTGTCCGCAGATTTACCTGCTGGAATCGCCAGCTTGCCGCAATTATTGACATTCACGGTATAGCCGTAAATCGCCTTGCCCGTGCCTTCGGTCGTAATCGTACCATTGAAGGTGCCAGGCTTAAAGATTACATTACCACCAACGACATTAATGGTGCCGTTGTTGACGACGGCCGTCGAGATGGTGATGTCGCCATTAGTTGCATCAAAGGTCAAGGCCTTGTCGGTATTAACCGTAATCACCTGCATAATCGGCATTGCCGCCGTCGAAGTGATCTTCGCCTCGCCATTCACAGTAACCGGAATCGTCGTCGAACCATAAGACGAGATACCATACTCGCCAATCTTCAACTCGCCGCCGTTCAAATTAAGCGCGTTCGTGCCGCTCGCTCCCGCAGAGGCCTTGATGCCCTTCGAGGTAAATACGCCGCCATTAATATTGATCGTCTGATTGTTACCCGTCTTACCAACGAGCACCTGCGCATTCTCGGCGGTGAACTTCGCATTGCCGTTCAACGTGAAGGTCGAAGGACCATTCCAGTGGCCGAACATAATTGAGGACGCATTACTGTCGGCAATGGTCGAACCCGTGACCACGATTTCCGCCGAATCACTCAGGGTCAGATTCGCAGTACGATTATCGGCACCCTGCGAGAGAACAACCCTTTCGGAAGTGAGCTTGGTCGTGCCCGAGAGATTGAACGAGGCCTGACCAATGCCAAAGCCCATATCGCCCTTGGCATAGACCGTAGCATTCTCCATATTGACCGTCGACTGCGTGCCGGCAAGATCAAAAGTCGTGCCGATATAGAAGGTCGCATCCTTCAAGGTCATCGAGCCGTTATTAACCGCGAAATTAAGCGGAATCGCCGTATCCGCGCTACCGTTATTAGCCGAGTAAGCAACTCCACCGGTCACAGTCTTAAGCTCAGTTACCGGCCAAGCATAAGTGATATATCCCGTGCAACCGTCAATAATGAACTGCGGAACGTTCGGAAGCGCCGCCGTCGCCTTAAACTTGATTGGACGCTCGCTCACAATCGTGAGCTTGGCAAGACGCATATCGGGCTTATCAAACTCAATCTCGACCTCGCCCTCGCCTTCACCAACCGTAATCGTCGCCTCGTTAAGCTGACCTTCCTTGAAGGTCTTGTCCCAAGTAGTAATTTCGCTGAACTTGGTGCTTTCGGTAATCGTCGCCGCAAACTCCTCCTTCAACAGAAGTTCACCCTTGTTGATGACCTGCACCGCGCAAAGCGTCGCACGGCCATCACGCGGACTTCTGACTCGCGTTGCGTTGATTGTTAAGGTATCACTATCGCAACCATTTATCCGAAGCGCATTTTTGCCAATCTCTGGGGTAGCATATGTGCCGACACCCCAAACATCGCTACCTTCCTCGGTTTCACCATCCTTAAAGGTGTACTGTTTACCATTAATCGTAATCGGGGCAAGCGCGATCGAAGCGTCATCCGAAGTTGCATAAACGATAACATCATACTCGCTATACGGAACGCCGTGAACCACGACCGTCACACCATTACCATCGTCAAGATAGCCGCGCAAGAAAGGATTGGTGATTGAATCACAATTCCATGTGTTCTTACCCGTCGCCGAAAGCGACATCGTCGGACGCTCAATAACGGTAGCGCCATCGTAAGCATTCGGGCCGTCGATTGTAATCGTCTGATTACCACCATCCTGCCAACGGCGATTGATGTTATTCCAGCTGTCGCCCAAAGTCGGTGCAATGCCATAAAAACCATTGCCGGTTACGAGGTTGGCAGCTTCAGAAACCTCTCCAGAGCCGCCGGCCTTACCACCCGCGATATTGATGGAGATAACTTCCTTATTCTGAGCGCGGAGCGAAACCCCATTCGCAGTTTGGGTAAACGCGCCGTAAAATCCTTCCTTAATCGCGCCAAGCGTAATCGTTCCCGTAGCCGAGAAAAGCGTAGCGTCAAGTAGCTTCTTCTCCCAGCAACCATCTTCATACACGCTATCAGCTACGACAAACGTCACATTGCCGATGATGTTAAGCCGGGCAGACTTAAAGGTTTCATCAAGCGTGATTGTGATATCTTCGCCTTCAATTGTAAGCGTAAGATCGCCGGCAACAGAACCCGCAATATCCTCGGACCAAGGAATCTTTGACCAATCGGTGCTTTCGGAAATCGTCGCCGCAGCTTCAACGGTCCACACATACTTGACCTTATTGCCATTAAAGACAAGGAGCGCATCGGCCGTCTTGTCGCCTACCGTGATTTCCTGAATGTGATTGGCCGCCTCGCTCAACGTACCCGTGCAAAGCTGGAACTCCTCATTCTCGCCCAATGTAGATGGGAACTTATACGAGGTGTTGGTTGCGAGCTTGAAATTGCCGTTAATCGGCGTCGCGCCCTTATCGAACGCCGAGAAGTCAAGCGCGAGAGTAGTCGAGTTAATAACATCCAAAGTACTGAAAGCCAATCTGCCGCCCTCAACGGTAATACTCTCAACGCCATCACCAGCACCAAGACCTGTTGCACCAAAAGTTATCGTGCCGGTTCCACGCTTAATAAAGGTAAGATTATCATAAGTACGAACATTCTTCCCGCTCAAAACAGTATAGTTTCCATTGCTTTCGAAAGTAATCGTTCCATGCAGATTGTACCATCCACCAGGTTGCGGTAATCCATCCGCATTAAGAATAAATGTCGTATTCTTAATGATAGGATCTGTCGTATTATCCACACCTTTTGCACCACCGCCAAAGAAGACACGACCCGCGTCAACCTGAATTGTCGTACCATCAACCGCATAACCACTCGCCTTGTTGCTGACAGTCAATTGAGCCGAACCTGTCTTGATGAACTTACCGGTGCCTTCAATACCAACAATCGTCGCCGCGGACGCAACATTCATCGTCAAGGTTGCATCATTGGCAAAAACGACATGACTCGGCGCGACGGAGGTCTGTGCCTTAAGCATTGATCCGCGACTACCACCAAGCGACAACACACCCGAGCAAGCAACAACTGGCGTAGCTTCGTTGGAACCAGAATATTCATAGGTAAGATCCGATGTCGAGTCAGCATCAACCGCAGACATGCTCTGCAATGTAAGCGGAATTTCCGAGGTAATCTTGCCACAATCGCATTTCACCGACGTAGGATCGGCAAGCCACAACTTTACACCGCCAGTACCCTTAAACATAATACCATTTGCGGTAATGACATCGTTCTCATCCCACTGCATAATAGTCACAGTATCGCTACCAGTAATGGTAATCTCTGCCATAATATCCTCAGTGGGTTCAATATCGTTATCCCACTTAATGGTGCTCCAAGCTCCAGTAAAACCGTCTTGGGGCAATGTCGCCGTCGCCTTCGGAATCGCCGTCTCGACAAGGTTTTGATTCGTCGCCCAGCTCTTGATCGTAGCCGCATCGGTCACTGCCGTCGTATCGATGTAAAGGCCGGCGGCCGAAACGCCCGCGCAAAGCGTAAACTTGGAATACCTGCTTCCGTTCATGCCTGCCGCAAAAGTCGTTCCACTGCTCTTCTCTAACGCCACGCCATTTACATACACGGATGGAGTAATCGTGCCATTATTCTCGCTCATCACAACCGTGATGTAATTCCACGCTCCCCCGGCAATATTCGCCGAGAACTCGACACCATCATTAAATTGTAGCGAACCTTTGCACCGACCAACTTTCAGTTTTCCATCCGCGCCAACACTTAATACATACCCACCGTAATCACCATCAGTCGCTGTGCGATCGGCGTAAATCGGCTTGTAACCGCTCGCAGGAAGCGCATCAATCTTATACCAAGCCGACCAGGTGTGGGTGTTAATTTTCAGACTACCAGTCCATGTTCCTGCAACTGCAGAATCGGTAAAATCGGTATTTGACGCATACGCCGTTGCCTTATAGCCATTGCCAGGAACGACGATATCACCGTAAGTAGCGGCAGGGACGGTCGCATCATCCGTCGCAAGCGGGTTGCTGTACATCATCGAAGCCGGATAGCCCGCGGGGAACTCATAGGCGGTAAGCACATCGTCGGTAAGCGTTTCGCCAAAGATCGCAACTGCCTCAACCTTCATGCTTGGACGATGATAATGATTTATGAGCGCAATCGTACCGCCGATCTTGAGTCCGTAGAACTGCGCATCCTTCTTTAGGTCGGCAACATTGTTGCAATCGATATCCAAATCCGAAACTTTGGTCCAGCTGCCTTCCGAACCATTGAGGAAGGTAAAGTGAGTGCCTTCGCTCGTGTACTGAACGCGCAAAAGACCACTCTGGGGAATTGATGTACGCGACCATACCGTATTATTATTGCCAGAATTGCTCGATGTAACATTATACGCCAACTTCACCTGTGTGGAGGTCTTATCGAGCAAAATCTCCTTCGCTTTATCTTGCTCTCCCCAATAGGTCGCAAGAAGCGCCGTATTAGCACCTTCGCCTTCCGACTGGCTAAAGCCCGAATACTTGACGAGCACGGTCATTGTGTGGCTGGAGAAGGTTTCGGGAGCCCAGTCAATCGCAACGCCCGTGCCACCCGTTCCACTAGTTTGCCTCGTCAGCGTTACCCCTTTGTCATCCGCCAACGCCGCATTGTTACCGAGCGAAACCGTATAGCCCTTCTTGCTGTGATTGAAATCATGATTCCACGATACAACCGGCGTCGGCTGCACACGCTCTACCTTTTCCGCTACGATCTGGTAGGCAGGCCGCCACTGATCCATCGAGGCATTGAGCTGGATATAACCCCACTCCTCTGCCGTCGTCTTGAATAGGCGAGCACGAATCTTTTCATAAGAACCATTGCCCTGAACCGTCGCCATATTGTAGGATGTACCTACCTTAACAATAACCTCTTCCGAGAACTGATATTCAAGCTTATTACCAAGCGACCAAGCAACAAGGGTTTGGCTATTACCATTGCGACTATCCGACTGAACACCATTGAGAGTGATAAATTCCGCACTCTTATTCCATGGATACGCTGAACCTGTCTGCTGAGCAAAGGTAATACTCTTAATCTTAAGTTCGGTGCCTTCGGGAAGTCCACAAGATGTTGGAATCTTGAAAGTCTGTGGGGTATAATCGCCCTGCCCATTAGTGCTATCCGCGCCGCAGCCGGTATTCGCAAAAGTGTAAGTAGTCGTCGCTGGCGGCGTAGCAACTATCTTCGCAACGCCATAGCCTTCACCCGAAGCATTTTCAACAAAGGTGCCGTTACTTGTTCCACTCGTTTTATTCCCAGCCGCGTCTGAAAACATCTGATGGCCACCAACCGCAGTACCCGCAGCACAATACGCTGCAGCAATTCCCTTTACCCAAACGGTACCATTTTCAATCTTGAGCATAACCAAAACGCCTTTGGTCTCTCTATCGGCTACTTGCAGCTCAAACGTAAGCCCATCGCCCTGCATAATGGCAAAGCAACCAACCGCGCCATCTCCACTAGTGATATAATTTCCACCAAGCTTACCCGCGAACGACCAGCTGGCGAGCTCATTAATGCTCGAGCATTCCCAGCCAGTATCTTGATACGTTGCAGTTAGGAACGTATCGAACGCGAGCTCCTCCGCCTTGGCGGAGCCGGTTACGAACAGAGCCGCGAGCGCAAGCGCCGCAGTGAAGAACGAACGAATTATCGTTTTCATTTTGTCTTTTCCTTTGGTTTTCATGATTTAAGTGAATAATTCCTATTTACAAGTTGCCTTATAGAATCGATAGAGATATTCCAGACTTTCCCGATACAGCCCCGTCGCAACATCGTTCAACTTCCCGAAAATCTGCGAACCGTGCAACCGATCCGTCGCAACCGACATCGAGACGCCATCTTTGGCGACGATTTGCGCGACCAAATCCTGAGTCGCGAACTCAACTAATTGTTTTTGTTCAGTTGACATTGTATGTCTCAAGATATTTCAGCGCCCGCAAGGCGTCTTCGGTATGGAAAGAATATTGCGTATGGCTTTCGCCATCCGATAGCACGCGAACAAACTCGGCAACAGTCGAAATCCCGCGTTCGAATCGCCGAAACTGCAAAAAGATCCGATCGTCAACAACTGGTCCGATTACGACATCGTACCTACAATCGCAATTATGATCAGGAACCGAAGTGTCCAATCTCCGATTCGCCAAAACAAAAAGCGCCCAATCGCCGCAAGGCCGATAAAATCTTCTCGCCTTTAGCCGGCTTAGCGCGCTTTCATCGAACTCGAAGACCAATATATATCCTACCCCCCCCCCTCGGGCAACTCGCTCCAAGGCCGCCTTTTCCGCGCACTCGCGCGAGTCGGTGAGGTAGAATCCACGACCAAACTCCTTCGCCGCCGATGTCCTGGACAGGTCAATCGTCGTAAACGACTCGTTTGATCCGTGATATAGCGTCACTTTTTTCGCAATCTCTCCAAACTATTATCATAAATAGTACCATATCCCCGCCCATTGTGTCAATCCCCTACCCACATTCCCGCGCCAGAAATTGTAATATCTAGTGGGCAGCAAAGAAAAGAGGAAGACCGTGGGGTTCGACAAGCAAGAAGAAAGGATGCGACCACCCTCTTTACAAGTCATCTATGTTGCTTACGCCAATCGTAGGGGTTGATAGGATTGGGTAAAGACCAGAGGCCGTAAATCTTGCCGCTCAACATCTCGCTCGCTTCCTTCCCGAACGGCTGGTCCTTCTCCGGCGCGTCAATCCTATCCATCCTCACCTTCTCCCGCCCACTATCCGTCACCACCCAAATCGTATCACCGTCGCTAACTTTCGTCACCTTCCCGACAAACTCGCCGGCGAACGCCGAAAGCGAAAGCGCCAGCGTTAGAAATGCAATAGCAAGTTTTATGCAAATTTTGCATAAAACCATTTTCATGATTTCGCTCACTTAGCCTCTTTCTTATTTGACCTCTTCGCATTTCGCTCAATGTGATTCAATGCTTTAATCAAACAATGGCCAACCGCTTCGGCAAGATTAACTGGAACTGCATTGCCAATCTGCTTATATTGCATCGAAGCATTTCCAAAAAAACTCCATTCGTCAGGGAATGTCTGGATTCTTGCATATTCACGGATTGTCAATGGGCGACTCTCTTCGGGATGACATCTCTCCGTTTGATTTTGAGCTGGAGCGCAAGTCAAGGTCAAGCATGGGGCATCCCATGACATTCGTCGAGCCATTCCCGTTCTTCCGCCAGCGAGATAAAAGCTCTTCTTCATATACTCTTTTTGTATCTTGACAGGCAAGTCCCTCCAATATCCACCTGGCGGAACCATCGAAAGAATCTCCGCCTTCCGTCTTGGATATTTTTGACCATCGGATACCGGAACATCACACGGAAACAAATCACCTTTCTTCAATGCGTCTCTCATCGTATAAACTCTTGGGGCTTTTTTAGGCCATTCAAATTTAAAATGCTTCGCAAGGTCATTTCGAACACCGACAAGAATCAATCTCTCTCGTTTCTGGGGGACTTGATAAAAGATTGCCTTTAAAACTTTAGGATCAACCAAGGTATATCCCAAATCCGCAATGACAGACTTGATGACCTCAATCGTCTTCCCATTGTCGTGTGTTAACAACCCTCGAACATTTTCTCCAAGAAACATCTTCGGCTGTGTCTCTTTGATAACTCTAGCCCACTGAAAGAACAACGTCCCTCTTGCATCATCAAACCCAGCCCGATGCCCAGCATAAGAAAAGGCCTGACATGGGAAACCACCAGACACCAAGTCGATCTTACCTTTGTATTGAGTAAAGTCAATTCCCGAGACATCTCCCTCAACCACATTCCATTTCGGTCGATTCTGTTTGAGCGTCTTACAAGCTTCAGGCATAAACTCATTCAACATGACATGATCGAATCCAGCTCGCTCAAGGCCAAGTGCCAATCCCCCACCACCAGCAAACAATTCAATTGAACTGAACCTTCGAATCGGCTTAAGCTTCTTTTGCACAATCCAACCTTTTTCATCCATTCCTTTAACTTGAGGGAAATCAGAAAACGAATCCCACCCAAACAAAGGGTTTCCACGAGAGTCAGCACCAACACTCTTTAACTTTCCATCTTTGGCCCAAGCAATGATGGTCTGTTTTGTCACGGACAACAAATCCGCAGCCAACTCAACATTAAACATCAAAATCAAACCTTCCTCTCTTCGAACTTCTCAAACCCAAGATATGTTCCAAACGAAGACAAAAACATCCCCTTAATAATATCTGGGTTTCGTTCATACAACTCATGAATAACCGTGTTCTTGAAGCTTCCAGATGGGTAAGCTGCGAGAACATCATCAACAACTAACCCAAGAACGGAACACAACTTGTAGAACGCAAGCTTGTCCCCCGTTGCAAGTGCCATAAATCGATCAATTGATATTTGGCGAAGACGACAAGCCTTGTTTGGTTGGAGATATTGACCAGCGATACTCCACTCAACATCTTGGCTCTTCTTTGCAATAACTTCAATCAAATACGCAATTGCTTTCGGGTTACCAACAACGATTCCCTTCAGCTTCTCAAACACCTTTTCCGCTGAGCTTGAATTCATTGTGTTGTATTTGTTTTTAATCTCACCAAAAATCGTTCCATTGTGATTCATCACATCCACGCCATCATCTGGCACCTCCCATCCGTTGATATAGTCAAAAAGGTGTTGATGGAACCAACCAACAGCACCTTCAATTGTCTTTCCAAGTTGTCGTGCTATCTCTCTATCAACAGCTTGTTCAGGCGTTGTCCTATACGCATGAATTTCAAGAGTCATGCGAATCGGATCAATGATATTCTTCTCATAAGACTTCAAATTAATCGACATCTTAAATTGCTTCAAAGTCTCCTTGACCAACTGAAAGAGGTGTAGGTCAGAAATAAATCCCAAGTTGTATTTGTGACTTGGGGTTACTCCAAACGGATCTTCAGCGAAGGGAGTCTTTTTTGTCATAACGAATATCAACTTTCTCTAATTTTGTGATTAATACACCCTCTTAGCGGGCATCGCCTTGCTAAGCAGATAACTGAGGCTCTGGAGGCCTTGGGACTACTTAGCAAGGTTAGCCCAAAATTTTGACAACACTTCTCTTGCCGCAGTTCCGTCGCCCCAGTGAAACTTCCAGATTTCAGTTATCGGAACGAAACTACGTTTAGGTTTTCTTCTACTTCTACTGCGCTACGCTCTCCTTTTAGCCGAGCTCGCCGCCCGCCATCATCCTCGCCGCGTGATGGATGAACCAGTCCTTCGGGTACTTCTGCCCGTTAACCTCAATCCACTCCCTCCCGCTCGCATCTTTCCCGCTTGGAAAGCGCTGCGCATTCCTCTTCGCTTCATCTATGGCATCTACCAATGTCATAAATTTCTTGTTATTCTCCTTCCACTACCGATGTTCCAGCGAT
>JAZRWB010000046.1:0-5017 GCA_045599445.1 Kiritimatiellia bacterium
CAGTTGGTTAGAGCGCGTCCCTGATAAGGACGAGGTCACAAGTTCGATTCTTGTCTGGCCCACCATTTACCCGCGGGGGTATAACTCAGTTGGTAGAGTGGCTGCTTTGCAAGCAGCATGTCGCCGGTTCGAATCCGACTACCTCCACCAGCCCGTATTCAAGCACCTGATTGTTCTTGCTTTCCCATGGCGGGACTTTATGCTATAATGTCCACGCTTCTAGGGGGGAAACCATATGGCTCATTTGCTCGACGACGTCTACTTGAAACCATTCGAGACGGCGATTTGCGGAAGGTCCAATCGCGCTTTCGATCGCGCTCGGGAACTTACCGGCGGAAAGACCTCGCTCGGAAATTGGGCGAACGCCCACCATTACTTCGGGCTTCATCGCACTGCGGACGGTTGGGTTTTTCGCGAATGGGCGCCGCACGCGAGTTCGATGTGGCTCGTCGGCGACTTCAACGGCTGGAAGATCAATTCCGAATTCGAGATCTTTCGCATCGAGGGAACCGATGTTTGGGAACGCCACATCGCCCTCGATCGAATCCACCATCTCGACAAGTACCATCTCGAGGTGCGGTGGGACGGCGGGCACGGCGAGCGCATCCCCGCCTACGCGCGCTATGTAACGCAAGACGATTCGACGAAGCTCTTTTCCGCTTGCGTTTGGGAGCCGGAAAAGCCCTACGAGTGGAAAAACCGCTTCCAGCCGACCAAGGACGCGCCGCTCATCTACGAGGCGCACGTCGGCATGGGAACCGAGGAGGAAAAGGTCGGCTCCTACGCCGAGTTCCGCGACAACATTCTTCCGAAAATCAAGCGTATGGGCTACAACACGGTGCAGCTCATGGCGATTATGGAGCATCCTTATTACGGAAGCTTCGGTTACCACGTAAGTTCCTTCTTCGCGCCGTCTTCGCGCTTCGGCACGCCCGACGAATTGAAAAGTCTCGTCGACGCGGCGCACGGATTGGGGCTGAGGGTAATCATGGATCTCGTCCACTCCCACGCCGTCGCCAACGAGCGTGACGGACTTTCGCTTTTCGACGGCACTGACTACCAGTACTTCCATTCCGGCGCGAAGGGGCGCCACTCCGCGTGGGGCAGTCGTTGCTTCGACTACGGCAAGACCGACGTAATCCACTTCCTGCTTTCCAACTGCAAGTACTGGCTCGAAGAGTTCGGCTTCGATGGCTATCGCTTCGACGGCGTTACATCGATGCTTTTCTGGAATCACGGGCTCGGCGACGCCTTCACCAATTACGGTATGTATTTCGACGGCTCGTCGGACGATGACGCGTGGGTGTATTTGCAGATGGCGAATCGCGTTATCCACGAGGTGAAGCCGAAGGCGATTACAATCGCCGAGGACGTCTCGGGGATGCCGGGAGTGGCCGCGCCGGTTGAGGACTGCGGCATCGGTTTCGATTATCGCATGGCGATGGGCGAGCCCGACTTCTGGTTCAAGCTCGCCGAAAAGGTGAGAGACGACGATTGGCCGATTGGCGGTATTTTCTACGAACTTACGAACAAGCGCGCCGAGGAAAAGGTGGTGAGCTACGTCGAATCCCACGACCAGGCGCTCGTCGGCGGCAAGACCTTCTTCTTCCAGCTCGTGGACAAGGAGATTTACTTCGGGATGGACAAAACCCAGGAGAATCTCGTAATCGAACGAGGGCTCGCGCTGCACAAGATGGCACGGCTCGCCACGGCCTCGCTGAACGGCGGCGCGTATTTGAATTTCATGGGCAACGAGTTCGGCCATCCCGAGTGGATCGATTTCCCGCGCGCGGAAAACGGCTGGAATTATTCCCATGCGCGTCGCCAGTGGTCGCTTCGGGACGATCCGAATTTGCGCTTCCAGGGTCTTGGAGATTTCGACGAGGCAATGCTCGGGGTAGTTGGCGGTGGCGAGCGGATCAAGCTCGTCGCCAACGAGCCGGACAAGGTTCTCGCATACGTGCGCGGCGATTATCTTTACGCCTTTAACTTCAATCCGACGCGTTCGTTCGCGGATTACGGCGTAATCGTTCCGCCGGCGACGAAGTGGCGTCACGTTCTCGACACCGACGAGATTCGCTTCGGCGGACAGGGGCGCGTCGAGCCCGGAATGGACTACGATCCCGCGCTCGTTTTCAATCGCGGCGAACTCGTCCAGCAAATCAAGCTTTACTTGCCCGCACGCTGCGCGATAGTCCTCAAACGGCGTTAAAAAGAAAATTTCATTTTCGTTGTAATTACAACTGACGGCGCGCCGGTAAAAGTCCATAATGTGCCGCGTTCGCCGGGAATGGTTCCCGATGAACGTCAAACACAAGGAGGACAAACAATGAACAGAATGATAATGATGACGGTTGCCGCGCTCGCGCTGGTTACGGCGCTTACGGGTTGCTGCATGTTCGGCGGCGAGAAGAACTGCTGCAAGTGCGGCAAGGCGCAACCCGGACACGGCGCGAACGCCTCGATGTCGATGGGCATCGGTACGAGCGGCGTTTCCGGCGACGTCGGCGCGTCGATGCACTGAAAGCGTTTTCTAAGGCGCTAAACGGACGGTGAGCTTAAGCTCGTCGTCCGTTTTTTTGGTATAATAAGAGTATGGATTACGTGCGTTGCGGCAAAAGCGATAACTTGATATACTAAAAACTATGAAAAATATATTGTTTGCGTTCGCATTGCTCGTTGCCTTTGCGGGCGAGGGCGTTACCATCGAAACCGCGGTCGGCGAAATGAAGCTTTCGGCTTCGGGTGCGGCGAAACCGCTCAAGCTTGCGGCCAATCCCTCGGCGGCGCGGCTTTCGGAACGAAGCGAGCGCAAGGGCAAGGTCTACTCGGCGGTCAAGGCGGGCGATCTCGTGGGGCGGCTTTCCGTAATCGAGGGCGGCGCGTATCAGCGTACGGTGGTCGAACTCGTCAACAACGGCGCGACGCCGGTGAAGGTGAATCGCTTCGTGCTCCTGAAGGAGTTTTCTCCCGGCGGTGAGGGCGAGCGCGTGGGAATGACCGACGGCGCGGTCGCGGTCTTCCCCTCGAGCCACCAGTACGTCGGCGTCGAGAATCCGCTCGCTTCGATAACCGTCGACGGCGGCAAGGTGAACGCGATTTTGGAACGCAACTTCGAAATCAAGCCGAAGGAGAAGTGGACGGTAAGCTATGTGATCGGCAAATACGCCGAAGGGCAGCTTCGGCGCGACTTCCACAACTACCTCAATCGCGAGCGCGCCCATCCGTATCGGGTTTTGCCGCACTACAATTCGTGGTACGACATCAACATCGGACGCAACGACGCTCCATGGGAAAAGCGGATGAACGAAGCGGAGGCGTTGGGGGTAATGGTCAAGTTCCGTGAAGAGCTCACGAAGCGCGGAGTGTTCATCAACTCCTATCTTTGGGACGACGGCTGGGACGATTGGGATTCGCTTTGGGATTTCCACCCCGGTTTCCCGAACGGATTCAGAAAGCTTGCCGACGAAGCGCACAAGAACAAGGGCGCGTCAATCGGCGCGTGGATGAGCCCGTGCGGGGGTTACGGACGCAGTAACGCAGGACGCGTGAAGTATGCGAAGGATAAGGGCTATATTGGTCAGAACGACAACATGCTGCGCTTGAGCTCGCCGACGTACTATGCGGCGTTTCGCGATCAAGTCATCAAGATGATCAAGGACTACGACATGAATCTTTTCAAGTTCGACCGAATGGGCTGCGGACACGACTGCGAGGGCGCTGGATCGGAGCACGCTCCCGACATCGATGGCGTGGTGCGGCTCATCGCCGAAATGCGCGCGGCGAAGCAAGACGTTTTCGTGAACGCCACGGTCGGAACCTGGGCGAGTCCGTTTTGGGTCATGTACGCCGATTCGATTTGGCGCGGGGGCAATGATTTCGAGACGCGGGGCGTCGGTACCAAGCGTCAGCAATGGATTACCTATCGTGACGACATAATTCACGATCGTTTCGTGGTGCGGAGTCCGCTTTTTCCGCTCAACTCGATGATGATGCACGGCATTATCGTCAATCGTGGCGGTCCGCCCACGGTTATGGACGTTTCCGATTCGCCGATTTCGACGCGCGATTTCGAAGACGAGGTGTGGATGGGAGTCGCTTGCGGAACGGGGTTGCAAGAGTATTACATCACCCCCAAACTCATGTATCCTCATTGGTGGGACGTTCTCGCCGATGGTGTGAAGTGGCTTAAGGCGAACGCGAAGGTCTTGAGAGACGTTCATTGGGCCGGAGGAGATCCGTGGACGGACGGCGCGGGCGATGTTTACGGATATGCGTCCTACGCCGCCGGCAAGAAGACTGCGAAGGGAATCGTGATTTTGCGCAATCCGAACGACAAGCCGGCCGTGTTCAAAACGACGCTTGCGAAGCTTTTCGAGCTCGATGGACTTGCCGATGTGAAAACTACGGTCAAGTCGATGAAGACCGTGCATTCGCATGATGCGGTTCTTTCCTCGCCCAAGAAGGTCGCCGACGAGCTTTCCATCAAGTTCGATCCCTTCGGCATTGCGCTCGTCGAAATTACGATGGAGTAGGGGAGGGTATTTTCCCAATTTACTCTAAGTTTCTGAGCCAAAACTGAACTGAAACTGAGTCCATACTGAGTTCAACTTGAACTCAACTTGAAGTCGAACAAAACAGGGGTGCTTGGCTTATATGAGCAAATAATTGCGCTTATTTGATAATTTGCGCGTGTTTATTCGATTAAATGACCGTTCTATCGGTGAAGAACAGCATTTTAATGGATAAGAAACGGTTGGTTGTCGTATAAGCAAGCGGAGAGTAGCGCGGTCATATCGTTAGTCACCTGCAGACTTAGTGGCAAAGACCAGCAGACTTAGCTGCGAAGGCCCACGGGAAGTTGGAAAAGTCCCCTGAGTCTCATAATTCCCCTCGGGCCTATAAGTCACTTCGGAGCAGAAAGCGTTTTTGCCAACGCTCGGCTTTATTTATCGCTAACGCGATATAGAACCTAAAAGCCTCGCTCCCAATTTCGTCGCTATGAAAACACACATCA
>JAZRWB010000047.1:0-1493 GCA_045599445.1 Kiritimatiellia bacterium
TTTCGCCAAAAAACTGGCAATATTATACCATTACTGTAAAGATTCAGCAATAGCAATCGGGCACGGTTTTAATTTTTCGACCAAAGCGTGCCCTAAAAGATCACTACCATCGATATCATTACCACAACCCGTCTGCCTACCTCATCTCCACCCCGACCTCGAAGAACCGCCACCATCCTTAGCGCTTCGCCGCCTTCCACCGCCGCCAGCGGTGGATATCGGCGCGCGCCAACCTGATCACCGCCGTCGCGACCATAAAATCGTCGATCCAACCGGCGAGCGGAATAAAATCGGGCACGATGTCGATCGGCGAGGCGAGATAGACGAGCCCGAGGATCGCCGCCACGATTAGACGAAACTTCGGAAACCGCCACCCTCGGGCACGGAGGCCCTCACCCACGATACGGACATAAGAGCGTATCGAGCGTACCGCCCTTCGTGATCGTGCCGACGAAAATTCGCTCGGCGACTTTCAGCACCCAGCGATTACACCAGATGGCGCGTTGCTTGTTGAGCCCAGTGCCGCTCGCGACGGGCGAAATGACCAGCCCCCACCCTTCGTCGCAAGCAGCCTTGACCGCCGCAGGCAAATTCGCCTTGATCCCCGCGGGATCAACCCATACGAAAGGCTGCTTCGCCTCCAGTCGCCGCACCAAAGCGCCCTGCTCCTCGAAGCTTGAAAACGTCGACACCAGCGGCAGCTCTTTCAAACTAGACTCTTTTATCGTGCCAGACTCGCCTCCGTGCGAGTCCACCACCTCGCGAACCTCCCTCACATGCGGCTTCTCTTCGCCCCATTTATCACGCGTATCGGAAGCGACGAAAGCCACCAGCGAACTGCTCAAGAGCTCGAGATTGCCGAACGAAAACGAAGTCACGGACCCGAAGCGATCGTCTTCCCAACGCTCGGGATTTTTCAAAGTATAGTTTCTGACGTTAATCAGCTCCTGATGACTGCTAACAAGATTGTCGTAGAAGTTTTCGGCCCAGAGTCGCGCTCCGAGATCAACACACTCGCCGGCCTTCACCAGCTTATGATACTGATTGGTCGTAAACGACTTGAAACGCCCGATGAAATAAGCGAGGTCTTTCCGCTTGTCGTGACTGTCGATCTTCAGGACGACGTGGATGTGATTCGGCATCACCATCGCCGTATCGATGTAAAGTTCGGAGAAGATTCGCCCGAGCCCCAACAGGTTCTCACGAACCATTTCGCCCAGCGCATTGAGAATCAGTTTCTTATCGGCAATCACCCCGAACACCGACTTGTTCATCGCCGCCTGGAAAGTGACGAAGAACCAGCCCCTATAATAGTTGATGTTCGGGTTGCGCAACGGATTCATGGCAATATTCTACCATTATGTTGCGTCCGAATTATGTTGCGTACAAAAACTTTTTTCGCAGGATTCCTAAGGAATTCGCCGTTCCCACCTCGCAGCACGCAACATAATTCGGGTAGTATATCCTGAGACTAATCAAGTCTCGAAGGAGAT
>JAZRWB010000048.1:0-11989 GCA_045599445.1 Kiritimatiellia bacterium
CCTCCTATAGAGTAGCCCACATCAACAGTACGAATATATTAAAGACTGGCAAATAGATTCATTAATTGACTGAATATTAATTTCAATGGAATACAAACGTTCACTCGTCATTACCGGCGGAGCCGGATTCATAGGCAGCCACACTACAGTCGAGCTTCTCAACGCGGGGCACGAAGTGGTGATTGTGGACAACCTCTGCAACAGTTCCAAAAAATCGCTCGCCCGCGTCAAGCGCATTACCGGCAAGAAGCCGACGTTTTACAAGGTGGACATTCGCGACGAGAAGAAGCTGAACAAGATTCTCGACGCCGAAGGCAAGTTCGACGCCACGATTCATTTCGCGGCGCTCAAGGCGGTCGGCGAGTCCACCAAGATTCCGCTTAAATACTACAACAACAATCTGGGCGGAACGTTCACGCTGCTCAAATGCCTCGCCGATCACGGTTGCAAGAACATCGTCTTTTCGTCGTCGGCGACGGTCTATGGCGAGCCGAAGTCGGTGCCGATTCGCGAAGATTTTCCGACGCCCGGTTGCACCAATGCCTATGGTTGGACCAAGCTCATGATGGAGCAGGTCTTCAAGGACGTGCAGAAGGCGGATCCGGAGTGGAATGTGATTTTGCTCCGCTATTTCAATCCGATCGGCGCCCACAAGTCGGGTCTCATTGGAGAGGATCCCGCCGGTATCCCCAACAACCTCCTGCCGTATGTCGCACAGGTGGCGATCGGGCGTCGCCCCGAGCTCAATGTCTTCGGTAACGACTATCCGACGCCGGACGGAACGGGTGTGCGCGACTACATCCACGTCGTCGACCTCGCCATTGGACACTTGAAGGCGATTGAAAAACTCGAAAAGGAACCGAAGCTGGGGCTCAAGATCTACAATCTCGGAACCGGCAACGGATATTCGGTTTTGCAGATCGTCAAGGCGTTCGAAAAGGCGTCCAAGCGTCCGGTGCCCTACAAAATTTGTCCGCGTCGCCCCGGCGACATCGCGGAATGCTGGGCGGATCCTTCGCTCGCCGCCGCCGAACTCGGTTGGAAGGCCGAGCGCGGAATCGAGGAAATGTGCAAAGACGCCTGGCGTTGGCAGAAGAAGAATCCCTACGGCTACAACAAGCCGAAGGCGTGAGCGTTCTCGAATACGTCCTTGACGGACTCGCGGCGGAGCTGGAGCTCGAGCGCGAACTGGGAGTGCGGTCGATCGAGTGCGACCGCGCTCTCTTGACTTCGTCGGCGAGCGCGCCCGTTGTTCGCGGCCACGCCCCGCAACCGGTGGTCGGCGGCGAAAAAAAGTCCTCGACATCCGTTTTCGATTTTGTCTTTTTGCACGATCGGCGACTCTCGCCGGGCGGCGTGGAAATGATGGCGAAGGCGATAACGGCGCTGGGCAAGACGGATGCAACGGCGCCGATCGTCATCGTTCCGCCGCTGCCCAAGGCCAAGCTCTACGTCGTATTGGGAGGGTTGGCGATGCGGAAGTTCTTTCCCGAGCTTAGAGGCGAGCCGGGCGATTGGCTGAAATCGACGCGAGGCGAAAACGTGCTCGTGACCTATTCCCCCGAATACATTCTCCGGTTTTCCGAGGTTACGCCGGCGGTGAGGAAAATCAAGGAGGAGATGTGGCGGAATCTCAAATCAATTCTCAAAAGGACGAATTCATGAAAGACGAAAATTGCATCGTTTTGAGTCACGAGGAAATCGGCGGCGGATATCGTTATTTGACGCTTGAGGCGCCGGAAATGGCCGTATCGCTTGCCCCCGGGCAATTCGTGCACGTTCGCGTGCCGGCGCTTGAATCGAGCGCCTTGCGACGTCCGTTTAGCGTGTTCGACGCCGAAGATAAGAAGGTGACGATCCTTTACAAGACGGTGGGCAGGGGAACGGCCGCGCTAAATGCGGCGAAACCCGGCGACGTCGTTTCCGTCGAAGGCCCGCTGGGGCACGGTTTCCCGCTAAAATGCGACGGAACGGCGCTTCTGGTCGGCGGCGGGTACGGAGTCGCGCCGTTGCATTTTCTCGCCAAACGACTCAAGAACTGCAAATTGTTCGTCGGTGGACGCACCGCCGCCGATTTGCTGGCGTTGGATCGTTTTGAAAAACTTGGCGTGGAAACGCACGTCGCCACCAACGACGGATCGGCGGGTGCGAAGGGGTTGGTTACGGTTCCGTTGGACGAAGTTATCGCCGATTTGGCCAAGAAGGGAGAGAAATTCGAGCTTTTTGCCTGCGGGCCGGATCCCATGCTGAAAGCGATCGCCGAGCGGGCGTTGGCAAACGGCGCAAAAGGGTGGATTTCCATGGATCGGCACATGATTTGCGGGGTCGGCGCCTGTTACGCTTGCATTCAGAAGACAGTTCGCGGCAATTCCCGTTGTTGCATTGAAGGGCCGGTATTCGCCGCCGAAGACCTTGTGTGGGGTTGATAATAAAGTCGAAAATATGGTAAAATAGCGCCGTTTCGATGGCAATGGAAGTTTGATGATGGATATTTTCAAAAAATGTTACGATTTCACTCGGGCTGATGAAGCCAAGGCAGCCGGGATATATCCGTATTTCCGTATGCTGGAGTCGCGCCAAGACATCGAAGTAAAGATGGAAGGCAAGCGGCGGATAATGCTCGGATCCAACAACTATCTCGGGCTTACTGTGTGCCCGGAGGTGGTCGAGGCAGGAATCAAGGCGTTGGAGAAGTACGGAACCGGGTGCTCGGGGTCGCGTTTCCTTAACGGAACGCTTGATTTGCATCTTGAGTTGGAAGCGGAAATCGCCAAGTTTCTCGGCAAGGACGGAGCGATTACCTTCGGTACCGGGTTTCAGTCCAATCTCGGAATTATCAGCGCACTCGTCGGTATGCACGACGTCGTTATTTGCGATCGCGAAAATCACGCCAGCATCTACGCCGGCTGCCAGTTGTCGCTTGGCAAGCTTCTGCGCTATCGCCATAACGACATGAACGAGCTCGAGGAGTGCCTGAAAAAGGTTCCGGAAGGCGCGGGTGCGCTCATCGTGGTGGATGGCGTCTTTTCGATGGGCGGCGATCTCGCCAATTTGCCGGAGATCGTTCGTTTGGCGAAAAAATACGGCGCGCGTACCATGGTCGACGATGCGCACGGTCTCGGGGTTTTGGGCCCGGGCGGTCGCGGAACCGCTTTCCACTACGGACTCGAAAAGGAAGTCGACGTCTTTATGAGCACGTTCTCGAAGTCGCTCGCTTCGCTCGGCGGCTACGTTGCCGCCGATCGGAAGGTGATCGACTTCATCCAACACTCTTCGCGTCCGTTCATCTTCTCGGCGTCCATGCCGCCGGCGAATACTGCGGTCGCGCTTGCCGCGCTGCGCTATCTCGAAAAGCATCCCGAGCTTCCGGAGCGTTTGAAGGCTCTCGGCGATTACGCGCGTCAGGGCTACCTGAAGCGCGGGCTCAAGATTCGCGAGTCGGCGATGGCGGTGACGACGCCGATCATCCCGCTCTACACCTACACCATAGAGGCGACGCTCATGGCGCAAAAGGCGATTTACGACGCCGGCGTTTACGTGAACTCGGTGATTCCCCCGGCGACGCCGGAGGGCGAGTGCCTGCTGCGCACGAGCTACATGGCGAGCCACACCGAGGCGCTGCTCGACGAGGCGATGGATATCATCGCCGGGGTGATGACCAAATTCCGGAAATGAAAAAATCCTTCGGGGTTTGCAAATTCCGCGGGTTGTTGCTCGCGGGGTCTTTCACGGTTCTCGCCAATTACTTCGTTCGCATGTCCGATTCCATCGTGGCGGGCAATTTGCTCGGCCCCGATGCGCTAGCGGGAATAAATCTCGTTTCTCCGATCTTGGCCGGAATCTCGTTTTTCTCGGGATTGGTCTCGACCGGAATGGCGACCAACTACTCCTTGGCAATGGGGCATTGCGACAAGGATCGGGCGCGAAAGTTCTTTATGCAGGCGCTTTGGATGATTCTTGGCATTGGCGGCGGCGTGATGGCGGTTTTGTACTTCAAAAGGGGAGCGTTCGTCGAATATATGGGCGCTTCGCCAGCCATTTCCGGTTTCGCCGCCGATTATTTGTCCTGGGGTTGGGCGGTAGCGGTGCCGGAGTGTCTGATGGGACTCTTAATTATGCTCGGATACGCCGACGGCGACACTTTCCTTTGCACGTTGTCCTACGCGGTGAACTTTGTCGTTAATCTGCTCGTTTCGATCTTGACGATTAAATGCGGAATGGGCGCGGCGGGGTGCGCCTTCGCGACCGTTGCCGCCGACGTCGCCGGCATCCTGATCATCTGTACGCATTTCTTGCGCAAAACGAATTCGTTCGCTCCGGTTCGGCATTTTTCGCTCAAGGATTCGTGGCTAATCGCGGCGGCGTCCTTCGGGGATGCGGCGGCGTTCCTTTGCGACGGGCTGCTGTTCTTCTTCCTCAATAAATTCGTAATCCGCAATTTCGGCTCGTCGCTGTTGCCGGTGGTCGGCGTCGTTACCACGCTTTGGGGGTTCCTCGAGTTCTTCAACGGCATTGGCGTCGCCATCCAGCCGATTGTAACCGTCTATTACGGAGAGGGTAATACCAAGTCGTTGAGGAAAGTGATGCACTCCGCCATCGTCGTCGCGATATTCGAGGGCGTGGCGTTTATGACGGCGTTCGGAGCGTTTCCCGAACTGGCCGCCGGCGCCCTCGGCATCCACGATCCGGCTCTGGTCGGCGCGGCGGTAAAGGCGATTCGGCTGATGTGCTGTGGCTTCGTCGCGCTCGCGTTCGCCGGGCTTTTCAACTCCTATTACATGTTCGTCGAAAAGCCCGCGCTCGCCGGCGCGGTTACCTTCCTTTGCTATTTGATTATGCCGATCGCCTGCGTTACCCTCGGCTCGTTCTTCGGCGTCAACGGGGCTTGGGCGGGGCTTGGATTGGGGCCGTTCGCCGGAATCGTAATCGTCTCCGCGATCGTCGTGTCGACTTCGGGCTGGTCGGCGTTTCCTCTGCTGATTTCGCGCGCTCGCGACGCCGCGCTTCGCGTTTTCGATCTCAATTTGGAAGACGCCGAAATCGCGGTCGTTTCGGCGGAAATCGGCGAGGTGTTGAAAAACGAACACAAAGACGAGTCGATTGCGATGCGGGCTTCGTTGATGACCGAGGAAGTGCTGATGGCGGTGCGCGACCGCAATCGTCGACGCAAGGTCATGGCAGAGGTTACGCTCGATCTTAACGACGGAGTACTGCTTACGCTACGTGACGACGGCGAGATATTCGACATCACCGACGCCGACGCGCAAATTTCCTCGCTTCGCGCCTTCTTGGTCGCATCGATGATGCAACACCATGACGGGCGGCTCAATCTCGTCACCACCGGCTTCAATCGCAACGTGTTTCGTTTCTGACGGATATGTGGTATAATACGAGGCAATCATGAAAATGAAATACATGAATCAGTCGGAATACAGCGCCGAATACATGCGCTATCTCGGTTATGCCAAGACCGCTCGCCGCAGCTACGCGGAGAGCGTGCGGCTCCTGAAGGCGAAGGGCTTCAAGGAACTTTCCTCCTTCAAGACGCTCAAGTGCGGCGACAAGGTGTATCGCGGTTACGAAGATCGCACCATCATGGCGGCGGTGATCGGCAAGAAGCCGGTGTCGGAAGTCGGTCTCAAGGTCGTCGGCGGCCACACCGACGCGCCGCGGCTCGATCTCAAGCCGAAACCGCTCTACGAAAAGGACGGCTGCGTTTATTTCGATTGCCACATTTATGGAGGAATCAAGAAATACCAGTGGCTCGTCCTGCCGCTCGCGCTCTACGGAACCATCGTCCGCAAAGACGGATCGAAGGTGCTCGTCGAGGTCGGCGACGAGCCGGGCGATCCGGTGTTTCTGATTAGCGACATTCTTCCGCATCTCGGCAAAGATCAAGGCGAGAAAAAGCGCGACGAATTCGTCCCCGCCGAGGATTTGGATGCGATTTGCTGGTCGTCGAAGCCGAACAAGGACGACAAGACCAAGCCAGCGCTGATCGAATACTTGAAAAAGACCTACAAGATCGAAGAGGAAGATCTGCTTTCCGCCGAGCTCGAGATGGTTCCGGCCGGAATGCCGCGTTACGTCGGTTTCGACAAAGCGCTCATTACCGGCTACGGCCACGACGATCGCGTTTGCTCGTTCGCCGGTCTGAAGGCGCTAATCGACGCCAGCGATGAAGTTCCGGACGTGACCGCGTCGATCCTCATGTGCGACAAGGAGGAAATCGGTTCGATGGGAGCGACGGGTATGCAGAGCTCGTTCTTCGAAAACACGGTCGCCGAAATCATCGAGCGCCAGGAAAAGTCCGCGAAGGACATCATGGTTCGTCGCGCGCTGGAAAAGTCCACGATGCTCTCGGCCGATGTGACCGCGGCCGCGGATCCGCATTTCCCCGACGTCAACTCTACCGGCAACGAAGCGCGTCTCCACAAGGGCGTGGCCGCTTCGAAATACACCGGCGGAACGACGAAGGGCGGCGCGAGCGATTGCTCGCCGGAGTTCGTCGCCACGGTTCGCAAGATCATGTCCGACGGCGACGTCGTTTGGCAGATGGCGGAACTCGGCAAGCAGGAGAAGGGCGGTGGCGGCACGATTTCGCAGTATATGGCCCGCTTCGGTATGAAGGTGCTCGACATGGGCACGCCGATGTGGAACATGCATGCACCGTGGGAACTCGTTTCCGAGTTCGACTGCTATCAGACCTACCGCGCCTATAGCGCCTATTTGCGCGCCTAAACGCGGCTACCGGCTCATTCCACCGGAATAAGCCACTTCGTATTCGATCCCTTTACTTCCACGGGGATCGAGTACGCGTCGTCTTCGACGTCGTCGAAGTAGTTTATCGCGTCGTCGTCGGCTTCGATGGTCTTGGGCAGTTGACGAGTTTCTTTCGAAGATTTTCTGTCGTCAAGCGGCGCTTCGTCAACCGACTCCGGCTCGATGATCGGTTCGGGTTTCGGAGCATACAGCTCGGGATAGTGCTTGCGACGATACGCTTCCAATTCTTCGGGAGAAGGGCTTCTGGGGGTGGACTCGGCTCTGCGACGTTCGGCGGCGAGTTGGGCCTTGAGCGCGCGGATTTCCTTTGCCGCGGCCTCGGCTTGCGCCGCCGCCGCTTTGGCGGCTTCGGCATTGGCCGAGGACGTATCCGCTTTGGCTTCCACGACAACCGGGGTTTCCCGCAATTTCTCGATCATCCGGTTTTGCATTTCCTCGATCTTGGCGGAAAGGGCGGTGATTGCGACAATGCTTGCCTCGTCTTTTACGACCGGTGGAGGCGTGGCGGCGCGCCGATCCGCTTCTTGCATCGCGTATTCGACCAATCGATCGCTCAACGTCTGATTGCGCATCGACGAGATCTGCAACAAATAGACGAACAATCCGCAAATGCCGGCGATAACCAACAAGAATACGATGGTAATCGTAGTTACGCGGCGACGGGATTTCTCCTGTTCGCGTTCGACGTATTGCTGAAAGGCGCGAAGGATCGGGAAGTCATCCATCGCCTCGTTGCCTTGATTGTAAACGCTAATGGCGTTCTCAGGAATGTTTTCTTCGTTCATAGTTGTCATAATCCGTCTTGTGCGCACCGATTGTGAGAGGGTTTTTTTTGATGGGAATTATAGCATAAAATTCGACTTAACTCCAGCGGTGAGGATGTCACCGAATCGGGAGGCCAAGGCGTCTGCCGGCGCGAAGGGCGACGCCGCCGCGATACCCTTCTCCACTTTTTGTGAAAAAGGAGATAAAAATGAAAAAACACGAAGTCATAATCATCTACACCCTTCTTCTCGCCTTTTGCGCGACGATTGCGTGGGTGTTGCTCGCGACTGCAGATCGCGCGATTGACTGCGAGGCGCAAAAGTGGGCGTTGGCGCACTATGAACGTATCGCGTTGGAAGGCGGTGTGCGATGAATAAGGTCGCAATTGTCAACCCGCGCGGTAACGTCGAAGTCGCGAGCGCGATGTGCAAATTCATCAACGAACGCCGTCGCGAGATTCTTGCGCAGTTCGCCGCGCTCAAAATCACGGCCAAAAATTACAAATCGCCGGAGGTGGTCGAAGCGGTCGACAAGCTTGCTGATGCCATCGAGGATCTACGAGCAAAAGGCAAGTCGCTTGTCAAGGCCGTATGCGCCGAAACCGAAGTGATGCGCGTATTGACTCAGATAGATAGTCGGCTTTGGAGCTATTCGACGAAGGCCGACCCCGCGTGCGCATATGCTCGGCTATCGGAGGCACTGAAGAGAGCGCGGGAGAAGATTGCCGAGTTCAAGGCCGCCGACACGCCGCCGACCCCTTCCCACACCTACATCGTGCGGATCACTTGCGCGGATAAGCAACTCGACAAGCTTATCAAGGCCGCAATTAAAGATGGTGCGACCGATGTCGCGTTTTGCGAACCGCGCGGCGAAAAGTCGGTTAAAGTCGTCAAAAGGCTGTTCGAGGACAACGTATGAGCGAAGACAACTTAAAAATGCGAAATGCGCAAATCGCACTCGCAATCAACCACAAAAAAGAAAGTAAAATGAAAATGAAGAAGGAAGAAACTCAGATATTAGCGGCAGCCAAATGCGCCACCCCGCCGAGCATGACCGCGCTTCAAGTCGTCGAGAATGCCGACGCGCTTCAGAAGATCGGCCAATTTTATGCCGCGAGCGGATTTTTTGGCGCAGTAAGCGCGTCGACAGCGACGGCGAGTTTCATCAATGCCGCACTTGAAGGCATCTCGCCGCTTGAATACCGCGCGAAATATCACACGTTCGAGAATGGCACGACAAGCATCAAGAGCGACTACATTCAGCGTGAGTTCCATCGTCTCGGCGGCGAGTGGAAGTTTAACGAGTGGACGGCAGAGGTCTGCGACATGAGTTTCACCTACAAGGGCGACACATTGCCTATGCGCGTCACGCTCGCGGAGTTCAAGGCGAATGGCGTCGCTTGCGTCAAGGAAGGCAAGACGTTGAAGGATAACTGGCGCAAATTCCCTCGCGAGATGCTCAAAGCGCGGTGCATGGCGACCGCGATTCGGGCGCTTTGTCCGGAGGCGTTGGGCGGCATGTATACCCAAGAGGAGGTCGCGGATTTCGACCGGAAGCCGATTGCGGTCAGCGGCACGGCGTCCCCTTCTCCGATTGCGACAGAAAAAAAACAGGTTGTCGAGGTTGTAGATTATGCAGTCTGTCCGTGCGGGAAGTCGAAGGGCAAGCGGTTTGACGAGCTGCCGACCGAGACGCTTGAGAAAATTGCGAGCGCAGACGCGGCGAAGTTCCCGCTCATCACGCCGGAACACAGGAACGAGATTGTCCGGATTCTCGGCGAGCGCGAGACAACGGAAGGCAACGATTAAAGGAAGGAAGGTAACACTATGACGAATCAGCATGAAATCTATCGCGGCAAGGCCGTGATTGTTAATGTCGAGTTTGAGGGCGTTGAAGATTGGCGCGACTGGGAGAAGCGAGAGCTTTCCGAGTCCGACAAGATCAATGCGTTCAAGATCGTATACGACGTCGCGCTTGGCGACACGAATGGCGAACGGCACGATGTTAAAGTTGAAATTTCGCACCGCGAACTGAAAGGCAAGGCGCTTGAATGGAATCGGCGTGAAGATGGTCAGACGCCTACGCAAATCGACATCGCGCTCAAGACCCTCAAAGGACAGGGTCTATTGCCGAAGTCGGCGATGAGCGAAGTCGATCTCGACGCGGCGTGTGGCGACGATGTTTGCGGACGCGAGGTGTGGGTTCGCGTGTATGAAGACGCGAAAGACGATGACACTTACTACCCGCCCAAGGCGTCGTTCTGCTCGAAGTTCAAGCGCATCAGCGGCGACGATCGCGCGGCGCGTTTGGCGGCGTTCAAGAGCGGCAAGCCCACACCGACCACGGCGAGCGTCGTCAGATCATCCGCGCAACCATCGGGAGTTCCCGCGCCCGACGATTTTGACGACGATTTGCCATTCTAACGTTTAAGGTGCGGCGATTGATCCCGCCGCTATCTCCACCGCGTCACCTGCGAACCTTGGAAAGTGGTGAGGAGAGTCGCCCCGCGAGGGCGAGCTTAAAAAAGGAGATAAACATGATAATCGTCGTTGCAGCATCATGGATAGCGGCTTTCATCTTCGGTTGCGTCATCGGCTATGCCATGGGCAGGACTGATGGTGAAACTCGCAAGTTCGACAATCCCATAATTAGAGGGCGGCATATTAGATGACGAAGCGGAAGTCTCTGAAGTCATCGAAACGTACAAAATGATGTGGAGGCGTGTCTATGAAAGATGACAATTACATCAACTGCTCGTCTTGTGAGGACAAGCACATCTGTCCTCACGCGGCAAGGGGAAACTGGTGCGGGACGAGAAATGGCGAGACAAGACCGTCGTTCGGGGCGAAATGAGAAAGAGTAAGAATGGCGCAATAGGGTTTGAAAGGAGTTTGAAATGAACGCACTTGAAGTATTGGCGAAAACGCTGAAACATCACATTGAACCGAGGCGGCTCAATGCAGACAATGACGAGTTCGCAGTTGCGGTTTGCAAAGCCCAGCGCATCGTTGCGGAGTTGGCGAGGGTTCGGTTCTTGGATTTTGTAAATGAATCTTTCCCAAATGTTGCCGATGCCGAACGCGCAGTTTGCAAGTGCCGCGCAATCGCGGAGGAAGGTGAAAATGAAATCTGGTAATCGCGATTCGGTTTGCAGCGAATGCGCCACGAAGATGGGCTATGTCCTCAAAGGTAAGCAAGTCGGCGTGTGGATGGGCGAATGCGACTTCTGCGGAAAGCGCAAAGCCCTGACGAGTTTGGGGCACGATTGGAGGAAAAGCAATGGCAAGTAATGGCGAGACGGTTGCGGACATAACAGGCGAGATTCGCTATCGCGTCGAGACTAACGAGAGGGCTGGTATACACCCAGACAACTGTCGGCTATACACCGAATGGGCAGACCGCATCGAGGCGGCGCACAGTCGAGAGGTCGCGGAGCTCGTGCGGATAAACGAAAACTTGCAGAAGCACTTCGAGAAAGGGAGTAAGCAATGAACGCGAGCGAAATGACGAATGACGAACGCCTTTTCCCCAAGAACGAACACAAAATCATAAAAAGAACCGAAGAGGTGGTGGGATGAGCGCGTTCGTAATCTTCGGCTTGGAGCTCACTTGCCTCTTTAACGCAATCGCGCAGGTCGAGAGCGACAACGGAAAGACGAGCAACAATGTCTATCAGATAACCGATGAGTATGTTGCCGACTTGAACCGCATATACACGCATCACTACCCGAAGCGTTGCGTTTACGACCGCTACACTTCGCAATGTATGATGATGGATTATTGGCGATACTACGGCTATCAGTATGCGCGGAGAACTGGGAAGCCAATCACCTACGAGGTGCTTGCGCGTATTCACAACGGCGGTCCGATCGGTGCGGAGAAGGATTGCACAATTCAGTATTGGAAGAAAGTAAAAAAGGAGATGGAGAAATGAACGGAAGTCCAGACCCCATACATTGTTGCGACCCCGATTGCGCAGTGATAAACCATTGCGCTATGGGCGGTATTCCGTGCGAAAGGTGCGGACGATACTTTTGCGCGTTCGAGTTGGACGGCAATAATCTTTGCGCCGAGTGCGATAGGATAATTGCGGAAGAGCAGGATGAAGAAGACATTTAACGCCGAAAGGCAAAAATAAAAAAAAGGAAACAATAAATGAATGAAGTATCAACAATCGTGCCGACTGCGAAGAAAACCAACTTGGAGTTTTACAACTTAAAGCTCCATAGGTTCGCAGAAGTGGGTGGCAATGTCCGTCTAATTGGTAAGCGCACTCGCGGCATTCACCCTCATCAAATATAGGAGATAGTTGTATCGCGAGATTTCAAAAGCGCAGGGGTGAAATGCGATGGTAAAACAATATTTAGAATGCTCTTTGATGCGGCGTCCGCAACTCGCATCGAGAAAATCGCAATCAATGCGTTGCGGCAATACCTCCACC
>JAZRWB010000049.1:0-26289 GCA_045599445.1 Kiritimatiellia bacterium
GCAAACTCAACCCTACATTCGCGCCCTTCTCGCCGAGCAGGCGAGCTCAATGGGCAAGACAATCGACAAAGTAGAAGTCGAAGACCCGATTATCAAGGAAATGCTTGTGACGATGAAGGCGTATTGCGGATATATCAAGGAGGAGTGGGGAGAATGAACATCAACGACATGGTGGCGTTCGAGGTCACGGACGCGAACGGCGTGAAGCGCAAGTGCGTCGCGCTGGTACGTAAGCTCACCGAGCGGGAGTGTGGGCGTCTGATGGGCGTGCGAGATGTTGACATTGACACTATAAGAAGTTGCGGAGTTTCGCGCTCTTCGCAATACAAGATGTATGGCAACTCAATCGTGGTGGATGTGCTATATCACATCTTCCGCACGGCGTTCATACCGAGCGAGCGCGGGGATTGTGGCGACCTGTTCGGCGGCAATGACCTAATCAAGGGTGAGTTCACGAAAGAACACCCATTGAGAGTCGCAACTTTATGTTCGGGGTATGATAGTCAATTTATGGCATTGGAGCAACTGCATAAGAATTATCCCGACTTTCACTACGAGCGCGTGTGGTACGCCGAGCACGACCCCGAAAGCAACAAGCCTGACGCGGAGCAGCCCGCCGTAATCGCGCACGAGGCATTGTGGTCTGGATGCCCGAACTTGGGCGATATGACGAAGATTGATTGGCAGGCGGCAAAAGAGAAGTATGGCGAGATTGACTTGCTATTTTACTCGACTCCTTGCCAAAGTATATCGCAGGCGGGGCTTCAGCATGGCTTCACCGAGGGGAGCGGAACGCGGTCGAGCATCATCTGGAATGTCCGCGACGCGCTCCGCACACTTCAACCGCGCTTCGCATGCTTGGAGAATGTGGCGGCGATGGTGTCGCAGAAGTTCAAGCCGATGTTCAATCTATGGCGGAGCGAGACGGATGCGCTCGGCTATGCGTCGTTCGCAAAGTTGCTGAATGCAAAGAACTTCGGCGTTCCGCAGAACCGCGAGAGGATATTCCTCTTTTCGATGCATAAGGCGAAAAATGGCGGCGAGGTCAACTACAACTTCCCGAAGCCGTTTCCGCTTGTCCGCAAGTTGCGCGACCTCTTGGAGGACGAGACGGACCCGAAGTATTACTTGAACCCGGTCAAGGTGCAGGAGTTCGTGAAGAAGAACCTCGTGAAGATTCTCAAATACACGGCGAAGGGACTTGACGAGGGGCAGAAGATTGAGAAACTGCCGGAGCGTCTGCGCAAGTGGTTGGAGGAATATCAGACGAAAGGTGGCGTGGAATGAGCATTGTCTATGATGAATTCAATGCGACCTTCATAGGGGGGGGGATATGCGGAACTGTGAGACGGATCTTCGATTCGTGCAGCTTTCGTGGCGGAAACGTGCTGGTGGAGGTGTATGAACTATAAGATACTAATGAATGCTCGCGAGTGCTACCCGACCATCGCGCCGTGCGTATTGCAGGCGTATTGGAAGCAAGTGGCAAGCCACTTCATCCGCTACACGAATGGACACGCGGGAATGGCGTGTATGGAGATCTATGAGCTATGCGACTGATAATCTTCGATGATAACGACGGTTGCGCGATCTCGCCGTCGTTGAGAAGCGAACGAGAATGGGGGGAGTGATTGTAGTCTATGAACTTGCCGATTGACATTTGCGAGAACGGAACTTGCGCGTTTACACTGCGTGTTGGTTATGACGCGAAGTGCTATGCGAAGAACCTTGGAACGGGTGGAAGCCATTTCCCCACCACGACAGTAATGGTAATTTATGAACTATCCGATAACGACATCTAACGACGGCACTTCGCTGGTGCTGACTTCGCACTACTGCCGTGAAGGATGGGCAAACCTTTTAGGGGGGGTCGTCACGCAACCTTGCGACCGCCGTGCTGGTTATATGGGAGATATGAATGACTAACTGTTGCGAGATTGGTTCACTTGACTTTATGCCGTGGCGCAAGATGTTCGAGCAGCTTCGCCGTGTGTATGGAGTCAATGCTCTTGCGCCTGCGCTAAATGCCAATGGAGGGGGACATAGAGAAGTGAAGATATTGGAGGTCTACTTCCTATGACCACCCTCTTCTCCATGTTCGCCCTTCGCGGACGCGACCGCGACAACCCTTCCCAGCGTGGACGCTCCACCGACAACTACGAGCAACGCATGGAACTCATAGGGGGGGGGTGCGACTTGCACCATCACGTCTGTCGCGAAGGACAATCTCGTTTTGGAAATCTATGAAAGGAATTAGCCGATGAAAATCACTCTATACATTCGCCGTTCGCTTGCCGACCCAACCAAGGTCACGATGCGCACCGACTTCACGCATGAAAGCGCGGACACGCCTCGCATTTCCAACTTCGGATTGGACATCAAGAACAAGCTCGACGAGATTATCGGAGAGTGCGAGACAACTCGCAAAACGAACGAATGGGAAAAAAAATGAGCATCAAGACGCATAGCATCATCGCGCAGACGGACTTCGCGGACATCGACGAGAATTATAAAGCGTTCGAGGATAAGTTCAAGCCAAAGAAGACGACGGACGACTGCTATACGCCGGAGAACGTCTACGATGTGGTCGCGGACTGGGCGGCAAAGAAGTATGGTTTCGACCGTTCGCGGATCGTGCGCCCCTTCTGGCCTGGCGGCGACTATACGCGCGAGAAATACCCCGAGGGGTGCGTAGTCCTTGACAATCCGCCGTTTTCGATCCTGTCGAAGATTGTCAAATTTTACAACGCGAACGGTGTGCGGTTTTTCTTGTTTGCGCCCGCGCTGACAATTTTCAACTGCAGTGCAAAAGAATTGAACTATGTCTGCTGCGGCGCGCCAATCACATACGCGAACGGCGCGATCGTCCCCACCTCGTTCATCACGAACATGGGCGAGTATTTGGTAGAGACCGCGCCGGACTTGCAAGACGCGATCAAGGCGGCTAATAAAGCGAATCGCAAGGATGTTGTAAAAGAACTGCCAAAATATGTCTATCCTTCGGCGGTCATTACGTCGGCAGCGATGAACTATCTCTCTATGCATCATACGGACTTCAAGTTGCGACGAGAAGATTGCATATTCATCCGACGAATGGACGCGCAGGTCGAAACGGGCAAGGTGTTATTCGGCGGCGGCTTCCTCTTGTCGGAACGCGCGGCGGCTGAAAGCGCGGCGGCGCACGTATGGCAACTCAGCGAACGCGAGCGGGAAATACAACGGCTTATCGCGGAGGCGGCGAAATGAGCGACAATTTCACGATCATCGAGGACACGCGCGAGCAAGAGCCTCTCGACTTCTCCCCTTTTGCCGCCGCGCTTTCGTTTCATGTGGAACGCGCAAAACTTCGCACGGGCGACTATTCCGTCAAGGGCTATGAGTCGCATATTTTCGTCGAGCGGAAATCGTTCGAGGATTGTGTGGGCACGCTCACGCGCGGACGCGACCGCTTTACTCGCGAAGTCTACGATCGTGGCGCATATTACCCAGTCAAGGCGATGGTGGTCGAGGCATCGTGGAGTGAGCTTTCGCGTCCCTATCGTTTCGCGCTGGGAGCGAATCCGCTCGGCATCGTCAACTCGCTATTCTCGCTGATGATGCCGCCAACTTCGATGCACATCTACGTCGACCGCAACCGAGCGAGGATTGCGTGGTGGATCGCGAACTTATGCGCCAATTTCGTGCGGCGAGTGACGCATGGATCGAGCGGAATGTGGCGGGCAATATTTGCACCGGACTCGGCTGACCTCGCGCCGATTCCCGCACCTTATGAAAGTGTATAAAAATGTCATATAAAAGAATACCCAACGGCTATGCGGCGACCGATCCAAGAGCGGCGAACGCACTCGATTTTTTGGACGCGCTCGGCGGCGCGGAATACGACGAGGCGCGCAAGTTCGTCGACTGCACGGGTCTCGTTCCCGATTGGCTCGCCGCGAAGATGCGCGGCAAGGCGGGCGAGTGGAGGAAATTCAAGGTTGCGCATAAGATGGAGGAATACGAGGTGGCCGCGAAGAGTGTCGAGCATGCAATCAACTGCGTACGCTTTCGGATCTATGGTGCGCGTCCAGCTGACACCTTGCCGCCGTTTTCGGCAACCGAAATCGTTGAACATTCGACTCTATCGCGTCACATCGACTCGCGCCCTGTCAAGCGGATCGCGGTCGGTGATATTCGCAAACGGCTTTCGCGGCTTCAATTTACGAGATAAAAAAACCATGAACATTTATTCGGCAACTTCAGTCAAGGCGGCGGTCAAGGTGTCGCGCTATTTCGAAGACCAGGGCGTCCCGCTCAAATGCGGACGGACGCGAGCAGTGGCGACGTGGCGCGGAGGGACGCACAATTCTGTCGCCATCGACGACGAAAAAGGCGCGTGGTTTGATCATGTCGCCGGCACTGGCGGCTCGGTGATTGACGCGTTCATCACGATCGAGGGCGGCACTCCCCTTCAAGCCATCCAGACGCTTGGAGAGCGATATCACGTCGAGCCGATCAAACAATCTCGAAAACCGAAGAAAATCACACGCGGCGAGATGCTGATTCTCGACGGCTATAAGCTCACGAACACCTACACTTACACTGATGAACACGGCGAGGCGGTGTTTTACGTCGACCGCTACGAGAAGCCGATTGACCAACTGCGCGAAGGCGAGAATCGCAAAGAGTTCGTCCAGCGTTCGCTTGACGTGGAGAATCTCGACGGCGTTCACCGTGTCCTCTACAACTTGCCTGCGGTTGTCAAGTCGCAGACCGTTTACCTTGTCGAGGGCGAGAAGGATGTCGAGACTATGCGCCGATTGAATCTCGTCGCGACTACCAATTCGGGCGGCGCGAAGTATTGGCAAGATGATTTTGACGAGGTGTTTACCGGCAAGGACGTGGTGATTATCGCCGACAACGACGAATCGGGCGAGCGTGGCGCGAATATTCGCTACCAGCATATTGTCAAAGTCGCAAAAAGTTGCCGCGTGTGCAAGGTGTCCGCGCTTCCCAAGGGCGACGTGACCGACTTCATCGAGAAGGAAGGCGGAACGCTCGCCACGCTTCTCGAAAAATTGACGGCGGCAAAAGCCCCTGAAAGCAAAGAGTCGGTTGCGGTGTCGATAGCGAAAGAAGCGAACAAGACCCCGCTCGCCAATTACACTTGGGGCGAGATCATCAAGAAGAAAAATCGCGACGGCTCGGAGAAGGCCAAGCAAATACCAGAGCCGCGTCGATTAGACGATATATGCAACGATATCCACGACCGCTTTCTTGGTTTCCCGAAGCGACTCGGCTCGGAGCTTTTCGATTACACGCGAAACGACGATCCGAACAAGCGCAAAATTATGACCATCGACTCGAAAGACGCCCTTAAAGCGTGGGTCAACGCGACTTCGGGGCAACAGAGTGATTTCATGAGTGGCGGCCGCTTCTCGAATTGGGCTGAGGTCTATGAGCGACTTCATCAGACGAGCTCGCAGTATGATGGTATCGCCAAAGCCCCGTGGTATCCGCAGCGAGACGACGTATTCCCGATTTACGAGATATTACCGCCAGCCGACCCGACACACTCGAAGTTCGACGAATTTGTCGCGTTTTTCAATCCGGCGACTGCGGCCGACAAAACCCTCTTGAGGGCGTTCTTCATGGCTCCAATGTTCTATAACGGCGTAAGCGACCGACCCGCGTGGTGTATTGATACCGTCGACGCTCAACAATCGGGCAAGTCGACAGTTGTCAAGATGTGCGCGCGACTTTACAACGAAGCCGTCCTTGATATGGATCTCCGCGCTATAAATGGCGAGCTTGCGACGCTGAAAAAACGCATACTGTCGAGCGAGGGGCGCGCCAAGCGAATCGCGCTCTTCGATAATCTCGAAACCGCACTCAAGGGAGGCAACCTCGCACAGCTCATCACCGCGTCGACGATAACAGGCCTTCGCCCTTATGGACGTGGAGAAGAGACTCGCCAAAACGATATCACCTGGACGGCAACCGTCAATGGCGCGGAAGTCGACACCGATATGAGCACGCGAACATACACGATCCATATTAAAGCCCCTCCAAGATATATCCCGAGATGGGAAGAGAAGGTTTGCGAGTTCGTCGAGACCAATCGTTCCCAACTCCACGCGGACATCATTGATATGCTTTCGCACGCCAAAGAGCGCGTACGCGACAAGTCGCGCTTCGCGACTTTCGACGCAATGGTGTTATCGGCGGCGGCTTACACCGACGATGAGTTCGCCGCCGCGTGCGCCAAGATTACTGAAGCCGCCGAAAACGCCAACGAGGATGTCGACAGAGCCGCCGAGATCGCCCGACTGATTGATGACATGTTGACGCGGTATAGCCCCGAGCAGACCGGGATTCAAGACGGCTACCCTGTTATTCTACTTTCGAATGATTTGGACGAAATCGTTCGCAAGTCCTATGGAGCCACCCGCAATTGGACGGCGAAGCGTATTCGTCGGCTTATCAAGACTGGCAAAGCGCCGCAATTCTCGCGCACATTCGACCGCTTGCAGGGTGGAGAGATGCGTCGCAAGTTCGGGCTGGCACGAGCGTTCTGCTACTTTCCGAGCGAAGATATGAAGCGCGAAGGATTCCCGTACGCCCAACTTGTCACGATAGTAGACGGCGTTCCCCATTGTGCTGTTTTGGAGCAAATTCAGTTATGACGCAAACCCTTCAGAGTAGTCATAACTTATCAACATTTATGTTGATAACTTGTGACGATTATGAAAAATTGAAATCGTCACAAATCGTCACAAATCGTCTCATGCTCTCAAAAGTTATCAACATTTATGTTGATAACTGTGACGATTTTAGCGTTTGTGACGATTGTGTGACGATTATTTTTGAAAAAATCGTCACAGGTTTAGACCAATATTTACAGGGGTTTGAAGCACTTTGTGACGATTGTGACGATTATTTTGGTAACTTTTATGTAGTAAAAAAAATATATATATATATATGCACATATATATGTAAAAGAGTTTTGCCGAAAAAATCGTCACAATCGTCACACTTATCAACATTTCGCCGGTTCGAGTTCGCCCGGAAGAGGGGGATAGGTACTCCTCGCCCCCTAAAAGTTCCAACGGCCACGGGGCGAACCTTTGGAAAATTATAGAGTCCATTTTTTCGACCAACCAACAAAAAACAAGAAAGGAAAATAAAAAATGTTCGAAAAAGTCAATCCTGGCCACCCTGACAAGATGGCTGACCGCATCGCTGGCGCGATCATAGACATGGCGTATCGCCAAACTCAAAATCCACGCATAGCGGTCGAGGTGCTAATCGGTCACGGTGGATGTCATATCATCGCCGAGACGAGCGTGAAAATCCCTCGCAAGATGGTGGTTTCAGCAGTTCGGCGAATTGAACAGTCAGATGTGACGGTCGATTATCTCGAAGTAGCGCAAGACGCGCATCTCGCCAAAAATCAGTCGGGCGCGATTCGGTGCGGTGACAACGGCATCTTTAAGGGTGTTCCCCTTACTCGCGAGCAGCGGAAGCTCTCCAAGATTGCGCGAGAACTTTATGAAAAATATCCTTATGATGGAAAATTCGTTATTGACGGCTCAAAACTCATAATCTGTCAGTCGAATGTGCCAAAAGAAGAGTTGAGCGCGAAATTTCCTCGTGCAAAAATCAACCCACTTGGAGATTGGACTGGTGGCATCGGTGTTGATGCTGGAGCGACAAATCGCAAACTCGGTTCGGATATGGCAGATTCGGTGACGGGCGGCGGGCTTCACGGTAAGGATCTATCGAAGGCCGACGTGTCAGTGAACATATACGCATGGCTCAAAGCCCAAGAGACGCGCAAACCCGTAGAGTTATGCTGCGCTATCGGCGACGAACGCGTAGACGGCAAGCCCTACGCCGAAATCGTTGAAATCGCTCGTGCCTATATCAGGCGTGTCGGCGGTTTTGAGAAGTTCGCCGAGTGGGGTCTTGTATAACGCCATGACTTCAATCGAACAAATCCGCGCGCTTGCGTCACACGGCCAGCGACTAACATCCATCGTCGCCCTTCTTGGTCGCGAGTTGACTGCCGACGAGTTGACCGAGTTTCGCAAAGCGCGCGCGGTTTGGGAGTTAAGAGAGGTGAAGCGAAAAGCCGAGAAATCGGCAAGTCGCCTCTCCGACGCCGGGCGAAAGCGAGCAATGCGTGATCGCGAGATTGACATTACATCGCAACTCGTTGCCGCTCGCGATAAAATCGACTGGTCTCGCCGCAAAAATGCAGAGGAATCGCTTGAGGCGTGGATGACGACATACTGCATGGGAACGTTGATCAACGACCCGCCGCCGAAGCCGCACGGCTCGAAGATATTGCGCGAGATGGAAGAGGCGCGGACTGCCGGCCGTCCCTATCAGATTCTTGTCGGCCGTGGCGGCGGCAAGACGAGCTATGCCGAAGGCGACGGTTGCATGTGCCTTGCGACTGGTCGCTCCAAGTTGCTTGTCATCTCCGCACTTAACGCCGGGCAGGCTCATCAAATCAAGCGCGAAATGGACGCGGTGTTCATATCCGAGCCGTTTGCGACCGACTATCCAGATATCGCGCTTCCCATAATTCTGCTCGATGGTCATGGCCGCCGTTCTCAACGTTACTGCGGGCGCGACACTAAGGTACGCATCACCACCGACCGTACCCAACTTCCGACGATTGTCGAAAAAGACGGAACGGCGAGCGTCGCCTCAGGCGCGTGCATCGTTGCGAAGGCGTTGAAGTCGGTGCGCGGAACGAAGAACGGAACGCAACGCCCTGACAAGGTTATTCTCGACGACCTTCAGACGCGCGAAATCGCGCGCAACGAAGATCGCATAAACGAAGTCGTCTCGCTCATTCGCAGCGATGTCATGGGTCTCGCCGGCAAGAAGACGCTCGCAATCACCTTCACCGCAACGACCATAGAGCGTGATGACGTGACCGAGGTGCTTGCCGCCGATCCCGCGTGGAAGACAACGCGCAATCCCTCGGTTCTCGCATGGCCGAGCGAATGGGCGAAACCCGAGCATGGACTTTGGGGTGAGTATTTTCGGCTTTTCGACGATGAAAATATTCACGATCGTCCGCACGATTGCGACGGTGGCTCGATTGAGTTCTATCGCTTTCATCGCGTCGAGATGGACGCGGGCGCGGATATTTTGAACTGGGGTAATTTCGACGCCGATCGTGGACAGATAAGCGGCCTTCAGCGGCTTATGGACGAATATCATAAAATGGGTCATAGCAGCTTCATGGCCGAGCATCAAATGGAGCCGTTAAAGCAATCTTTTGCGTTCGAGATTTCGGCCGCGTTGATTTTGAAGCGCATCCGTGTCGATGTGCCCGCGTTGCAAATTCCCGGCGACAGCGTCATCGTTGTCGCCGCAACCGACATCAACCCGAGCTATGGTCTCACGACGGCGATTGTCGCATTCGACATCAACTTGACCGGCCTCGTCGTCGGATATAAAGTTTACGCGACCAAAATAGACGGACGGCTCAATGACGTCGCGTTCAACACGAAGGTGAATAGCGCGCTCGTCGACCACGCTCGCGAAATTGCGTCGCTCGGCTTGAGAATCGACAAGTGGGGCATCGACGGCGGCGGCCGTCAGTTCAAGGTGGTGACGCGCTTCGCGCCGCTCGCTCGCGGTCAGTTCGGTCTTGACGCCATTGCGATGCTTGGTCGTGCCGGGCAGAATTGGACGCCCAACGTCCGCAGTAGAATCGGTAACGCAATCAATGACACGGTCTATTGCCGCGATCCACAAGGTCGCCGCTGGCTCGCGTTCAACGCCGATGTCCACAAAGAGCGAGCGCAACGTGCTTGGGGAACGGAGGTCGGCGGCGACGGCGGGCTTTCGCTTTACGACGGCGACGCGAACCATACGAAGTTCGCCATTCAAGTCGCGAACGAAAAACTCGTCGAGAAAAAGCGCATCAAGAACCAATCGACCGACGGCGAGGACAAGTTCGCCTACGTGTGGAAAACCAAGAACCCCCACGATTATGGCGATTGTCTTGCGATGTGCTACGCGCTCGCCGCGTCGCGCAACTTGACCGGCGACGGAGCTTTCCAAAAATCTACCAAACATCATCGGAGGGTTTATAATGGCTAATCGGCGAAAGGTCTATGGCGAGGAAAGCGCGGCCGACGAAGGCGGCGTGCCGTGCGCGAATTGCGCCTGCCGTCATTCCTACGTTATCCGTACGGTCAAGATCGGCGACGTGATTCGGCGCACCCGAATATGCCGAAATTGCGGACACCAATTCATTACCACCGAATCGGCGTAAAGCCGAAGAAAGCGAAAAAATGAAAAATCAAAAAACTGAAAAAGTAAGACTCGACATGTTTGTCGAGAATCCCGACAACCCGAGCGTCGCGACCAACGAGGAAATCGCGCGACTCGCCGGAAAGTTGAAGCGCGTTCCGCTCGGTCTCACGGCCATGCGTATCGCCTACGTCACAGATCGCACGGACGGCGAACTCAAAGGCAAGCGCGTGGTTATTGCCGGTAACAAGCGTCTGCGTTGTCTCAAGGCGGCGTTCGGTGAGGATGGCGAAGCGCCGGCGACGTGGTTCGCGGACGTGACGGCGATGAGCGAGGCGCAGCGGCATGAGTTCATTGTGAACGCCAACGTCTCCGACGGCGACTGGGATGTTGACAAGTTGCTCGCGCAGTACGACCGCGCGGAATTGGGCGAGCTCATGGGTATAGACCAACTTCAATCGCTCTTGAAACAAGTCGACGGTTCGCAAGGCGACGGAGTAGAAATTAAAACCCAACAACTCAAACCCTTGAGACGTGCATATTTTTTAGTAAGCGTTTCGCTTGATAATTTTCCCGAAGTTGCCGAAGCCGTCCGCGCGCTCGCGCAGAAAGGAGCTGAAATCGATGAACAGCTTGGCTAATCGAGCCCATACGGACAATGCCTTTTTCCAGCTAAAATGCGACTTGAGGAGAGAGGCGATAGCCAAGCTCTCCGATGTCCGAGTGCTTGATTGTTTCGCCGGAAAAAACAGAATATGGAATCAAGTCGGTTGCGACTCGTATTTCGGTATAGAAAAAATCAAATGGAAGGGAGAAAAGAATATCTATGGCGACAACTTGAGAATCATCCCCTCTCTTGATTTGTCGAGATTTACGGTCATTGACATCGACAGCTACGGAATACCCGCCGAGCAGTTGATTGAAATTGTAAAAAACAAAACCCTTCCTTCGAAGATAGTGATAATCTACACGGCTATTGGCGGCGCAATTTCGGCCGGGCAAAAATTATTCATCGAAAATATGGGCATAAAATACGACGTCTATCGAAAGTGCCCCATGCTTTTTAACAAGCATTTAGTCGAGTTGTTTGATAGATTTTTATTTGATAGACTTGGCGTAAGTGTTGATCGCAGAATATCAATTATTCACGGCGCATATGTTAAACATTATGGATGGTTTGAGCTTGAAAAATCGGCGGTAATTTGATATAATATAAGCAGAATGCGCGAAATTATGAAATTAGCGCAAAACTAAAAAAGAAAAGAAACGAAAGGAAAAAACAAGATGAACGCAATATATCAACCAAGCGGAAGAGCTCGAGAGTATAGCCCTTTCGCGCTCAACGTTTATGCTGGTTGCACACACGGCTGCAAGTATTGTTACGTGCCGCGTTGTATGCACATGACCGAATCGACCTACTTCACTCGCCCCGCACCTCGTTTTATGATTGCGAAGGCGCTTGCGGCTCAACTCCACACCAAGCGGTTCGACCAGCAGGTTCTATTGAGTTTCGTCGGTGACTGCTTTTGTGAGACGCAAGACGAATCGAGAGCCGCTATTGAATGTCTCGAACTGCTTGCCGCGACCGGAACGCCGACTGCGATCCTTACCAAGGGAGGGAGGCGATTGTTTAAGGCGCACGATGTTATCGTCAACCGCTTCAATCGTCAAAGCGTAGCCGTTGGCGCGACGCTTACTTGCTCGGATTGCGACAGTTCGCTTGAATGGGAGCGAGGCGCCGCACTTCCCGACGAACGAATCGAAGTGTTGCGCGACTTTCACGCCGATGGCGTCAAGACGTTCGCCTCATTCGAGCCGGTTGTCGTTCCCGAGCAGTCACTTGCGATGATGCGCCGTTGCGTCGATCTCGGATGTGTTGACGTCTACAAGGTCGGGAAGTTGAACAACCATCCGCTTGCTTCGACTATCAACTGGGCTAAATATCTGCGTGAAGCCTTGTCGATTCTTCGCCCCAGCGGATGCGAGATTTACGTGAAAGACGATTTGGCCGCATTCGCGAAGTCCGCGGGCGTCGAACTGTCACCCTTGGAGCGCGACGCCGACGCCCACACGGTCAAGAGGGCTGAATGATGTTCACTTGGCTCGCAACCTCAATCTGCATAGCCGGAACGATCGTCAACATATGGCGATGTAATCTCTGCTTTTATTTTTGGGCTGTCGGCGAGGTGATGTGGGCTGTGTTCGACGTTCAACAGGGTCTATATTCAAGATTCGCGCTTGACGGTCTCGGGCTTGCGCTCGCGATCGTCGGCGCAATTAAAAATCCCATCGCAAAAAACATAAAGTAGCCGCCAAAGCCGGCGAAACCACCTCCAACCCCAATATGCTATATGTAGCATTTGGGGAATTTTTCTCGCGAGATAATTTGGTATCATTTTTTCGCAATGGGAGAAGAGTTGCATAACGGCATAGGCGACGAGGCCTTCAAGGAAGCCCTCGCAGACCCTTCATCGTTTTCGGTTGAAGGGCTTTCGCAGTCAAATCGCTCAATATCCGAGCTGATTTCCGCCGACAAGTATTTGCGCGGCCGCAAACTCGTCTCGCGTCGCCGCCACCCGCTTGCCGGTCTCGTCTCCCATCTTATCACTCCAGGGACTTGCGATAGATGATGACGGCACACCATCATAGACGCGAGAAATTCGACGGCGGCGCAATCGTCGCTCGCTTCGACAATGCCCGGCACACGCCGGACACGATGTCGCTCTTCCGCAATGTCGATTCGCTCGCCATCACCACTGCGCTCTCCCCTTCTGTTCGCAAGACCGTGCGCGACCGTGCTCGCTACGTCGTCGCCAATTGCCCATACGCCAAGTCGATGCTCGACACTTTCGTGACGCACGTCGTCGGCCCTTGGGCGACCGTATCTTTCCCGAGCGATAACGTTCCCGAAGCCATCCGCGACGAGATCGCGGGCGCTTTCGACGCGTGGGCAATGGCAAGTGACTTCTGGGAGAAGGTCAAGACGCTTCTTCGCGCCAAGGTGACGGATGGCGAGGCGTTCGCACTGCTTACGACCGACAAGTCGATTGTGGATGACTTGAATCGCGTGACCTTGAACATTCGTCCAGTCGAGTGCGACCGCGTTGAATCCTACACCGAGGCGATTACTCGCGAAAACGAGTTCGATGGCATTCGCTTCGATGCTAACGGCCATCCGATTGAATACCGCGTATTGAGGTATCATCCGGGCGACTATCGGCTAATCAAGAACATCCAGCATCGCGCCGGCGACTGGCTCAAGGCGACCAACGTCATTCACTACTTCGACTCCATTCGCCCCGAGCAGGTTCGCGGCATTTCCGATTTCGTCGCTGCGCTTGATATTCCAGCGCTTCAAAAATCCTATCGTTCTTCCGTAACCGAGACGGCCATCAACGCCGCGTCGATTTCGGGCGTGCTTACGACCGACCAAGTTCCCGAGTGCTTCGACGACACCGACGCTTCTATTGGCAAGTGTGCGATGGACATCAAGCCCAACACCGTCTTTCAGACCCAGCGTGGCTCGCTTGTGACGCTTCCCGAGGGGTGGAAGATGCAGCAGCTCCAAGCCGAGCAGCCGACTTCCCTCTATCCCGAGTTCGTCCGCGCCTTGATTGCGGAGATGGCCGCGTGTCTTTCGATGCCTGTCAATATTGCGATGTGCGATTCTTCGCAGCACAATTTCGCATCCGCGAAACTCGACCACATGACCTACGGCGACAAGATCGCTTCCGTTCGTTCGGCACTCTCAATCAAAATCCTCGACCGCGTATTCTTCAAGTGGCTCGAAGAATACGCCGTGCGCCGTCCGCTTGACACGAAAACCCTGCTCGCCCTTCGCAAGACCGAGTGGCTGTTCAAGGAATCTCGCAACAACGACGTGATGAAAGACGCGAGCGCGGATAATACGCGACTCCAAAACGGAACGGCGACCTATGAGTCAATTTGCGCCAAGAACGGCATCGACCACAAACGCTTCATGCGTCAAGGCATCGTCGAGCGCGTATGGATGCTCAAGACATGGCGCGAAGAATGCGAGGCGAACGGTCTACCGGCCGACACGCCCTGCCCCTTCACTACGCTCAAGTCCGAACCGGCGGACGCACCGACCGAAGACATGCTCGAACATGAGGCGCAACGCAATCCCGCGAAACCAGCAAAAGGAAAGAAAAGGAAATGAACGAAGACGAATTGAAGAGATTGACCGCGAAACCGATCGCCGCGATCGGCACAGTTGAAATTGTCGCCGCCGCCGATAATGGCGAGGGCGCGAAGAACGGCAACAAGGCGATGAGCATCAACGCCTATAACGGCGGCCTCATCAGCGTCGGCTGGGGGTTGCCCGTCGGCATCGAACTTTCCGGTATCGCGTGGCGCGACGACAACGCGATTCCGATTCTCTGCCTTCACGATTCGCATTCGATTGACGCGATCTGCGGCCAAGGCAAGAAAATAAAAGTGAGCGGCGCGTCGCTTATCGTCGACGCCGAGTTCATGCCGGTTTCCGATAACGCAAAAAAAATTTACGAGCTCGCCAAGGCGGGCTACAAGTTCCAGGCGTCCGTCGGCGTTTCCGCGTCGGATGTTTTGTTTCTCGAAAAAGGCGAGAAATACAATCTGAATGGCACGGAAGTCGAAGGCGAGTGCTACATCGTTCGCGCTGGAACGCTTAATGAAGTTTCAATCGTTCCGCTTGGTGCGGACGATTCAACCAAGACGGCGATTGCCGCCGCTACACAAACAGGAAAGGAGGCCACTATTATGGCCGAAAAAAAAGAGGTTGAAGCGGGCAAACCCGTCGAAACCGCAACCGTGGAGGCGGCGCAGAAAGCCGAGCGCGATCGCGTTGCTTCCGTAATTACCGCGTGCAAGGGTCACGATGACATCATGGCCCAGGCGATCAAGGATGGCTGGACGGCCGAAAGGGCCGAGCTCGCATGCTTGAAAGCGGAGAAGGCCGAAGCCGAGAAAGCGGCGAAGGCGAAGGAAATCGAAGCCGGTCGTCCGGGCGCGCCCGCGATCATCGACCTCAAGGCCGACGCGCCGAAAGACGTCAAAACGATATCCGCTTCCGCGTGCATGGGCGCGGCGATGCGCGATGGCGACATCGAAAAGCAGTTCAAGGGCGTTGACCTTGACGCGGCTCACGATCTCGGCATCAATCGTTTGTCGGACATCTTCGCGGCGTTCGGCATCACCTATCGTCCCGGCGTTGACGGCGAAATGACGAAGGCGCTCCGCGCGGCGTTCTCGACCGCCGACATTCCCGCGATTCTCTCCAACGTCGCGCACAAATTCGTGCTTGCCGGCTTCGGAGCGACAGGGAACGATTGGGCGCAGGTCTCTCGTGCCGTCCCGGTGGTCGACTTCAAGGCGATCAAGGGAACGCGTCTCGTCATGGGTGGCGTTCTCCAGCCGCTTGCGAAGGGTGGCGAATTGAAGCACGTCGCGCTTTCCGACGAAAGCCGTGAACTTGCCGCCGCTACCAAGGGTAGCATCGTCGGCATCACTCGCGAAGACCTCATCAATGACGATCTCGGAGTTCTTGCGACGATTCCGGAGCGTTTCGGTCAGATGGCCGGCCGCACGATCAACAAGGACGTGTTCGCGCTTATCGCCGCGCTTCAGTCGAGCGCGTTCGGCGCGAATACCACTGGTGCGCTCACGGTTGACGCTCTCGCGGCCGCTTACGCGCTTGCGATGGGCATCAAGGACGGCGAAGGCAATCCGATTGCGGCGATGCCCGACAGGATTCTCACTTCGCCGGGAAGCTACATCAAGGCGCTTTCGATCTACCAGTCCGAGCAGGTCACCGGTGGCTCGACGAAGGATGTGAAGGCGAACGTGATGCGCGGCATTCTCTCGCCTATCGGCACTCCGTGGCTCTCGGGCACGAAGTACTATCTCTTCAATAGCGCGTTTCCGCTTGTCGACGTCGCGTTCCTCAACGGCCGTCAGACCCCCGTGGTCGAGACCGCCAATGTGGACTTCGACCAGCTCGGCATTCAGATGCGTTGCTACTTCGACTTCGGCGTCGCCGCCGGCGACACGAAGGCGGCTCTCGTCTCGACGGGTGCTTGAGTTCAACGTGGCGCGGCGGGCGTTGTATGATGCTCGTCGCGTCGCAACAAAAAAGAAAGGAAATTGAAAAATGGCTATCAGCAAGACTTCGGGCGTTTTCGTCAAGGAAGGCAAGACGCTTGACTACACTACCGGCTCCAGTGAGACGGTGAAATGCGGAACGATCAAGGTCGTTGACGGTTGCAACTGTCTCGCGCTTTGGGATATCGCGCCGAGCACTTCCAGCTCGCTCAAAATCCTTCATAAGGGCGAGGTCGTCAAGATCACCACCGATGAGGCGATTGGCGCGACCGACGCCGGCACGGCGATTTACGTCGTGCCCGCGACCGGGCTCGTTACCAAGACCGACACCAACAACGTGTTGCTCGGCTACGCCGCCGCCGCCATTCTCTCGGCCGACCTCTCGTTCGAGATTGTCTGCGCGTAAAGGGTCGATGAGACGTGTTTCTGCCGAGTGAATATGTGGCCGCCGCCGTAAGGCGCATTAGCTCGCGGATTGCCCGCGATTGCGAAATACGCCTCACTCATAACGGCCACACATCCTCGGTGACGCGCGTCGCCTCGACCATGAAGGGCGAGGACGGGGTATCGGGTTCGACTCCGGTCGAAGCGATCCGCGTTCTCGCGCTTGCCTCTTCGTTCCCCGCTATCGCCAAGGGCGAAGCCGTCACACTCGACGACACCTTTCGTCTGGTGACGAGCGCGCGATTCGACATTTCCGGCGCGTCGGTCTACATTGGGCTTACACTCGCGTTCGACAAGCGTAGCGCGACCTATTCGGGCGACCGCCGCGATGGCGACAATCTTCGCGAAGTTCTCCAGCCAGCGGGGATATTGACTCTCGAAGGCGAGCTGGATTCAGCGATCGACGGCTCGGTCGCCCCTATCCACGAACGGATGTGGACGGTCGTTATCCGCAAGCGCGATTGGCTTGACGTCACTGCGCCGGAAGTCGGCGACCGCATTGACTTTATGGATGGCTGGCGCAAGGTTTCGCTTGTCGTCGCGGCGGTCTCGCCGCAAAACGGCTACTTCGCCTTGACTGCGAGGACACGCTGATGGTAAACCTCTCGATAGCCGTCGACCAAGCGACCATCGCGCAACTCGCGCAAGGTCTCGATATGCTTTCGTCGCTCGCTGCCGACGTGCAGGCGAAGGAAACGCGCCGTATGGGGCTCGCGATTTGCGACTCTTTACGCGCCGCTCGCGTCTGCCCGATTGCGCCCAAGCGCATTCGTCCGCGCGAATATCGTGCAGAAGTCTCGCCCAACCCTCCGAAGTATATTATGTACAGGAATGGCAAGAAGTTGGCGACTCCCCTTCATCGTTGGCGACTGACGCGCAAACTCGGAACGCCAGCCCAATACTCGCGTGATTATTATGTTTATGTTCACGAGCGCGCAAATCGTCGCGGTAAGATCGTTCCCGATTTGGCGACGGAAAAGCGCGAACTTCTCGAGCATCACGGCGGCATTCAAAATCGCGGTCTTGCGCGTAAATCGTGGGGCTGGGCGAAGAAGATGATTTATGGAAGTGCGCCCGACACTGCGACTTGGCGCGCCAGCAAGCATAACAGGCGCAACCCCATACGCGACGTTTCGGGGTTTTTCCGTCAGTTTGTGACCGGCCCGACGAAAGGCGTGGAATTGGAAATTGCCAATCGGCTCGATTATATCGGCGCAATAGTTCCCGCCTCCGAGGTTGACGCGGCGATCCGTCGCGGTTATTCGTCTTGGCTTTACAAGTTCCAAAATAACGTAGCGGGGGCGCAAGCGGCATGATTACCGCCGAGGAGATAATCGAAGGCAAATTGATTGCCGCGCTCGTCGAAGCCGTGGACGGCAAGTGCTCCGTTCAAGGCATGCTCGCGCCCGCGCCCGAAGGCATCTACAAGACGAGCGATGCGACCTTTATCAACGTGATCGTTGACATTGGCAATCAACTGCTTGACAAGTCCGCGCCACTTTCGCCTATTGAATATACAGCGAACGTGCGCATTCGCGTGGCGACGCCCGACGACAAGACAGGCATTCTTTTTCGCGACCTTTGTCGCGTCGTCTTTGCCGCGCTTGCCAATTATACTGGCGATAACTGCACCGCGCTCAATGTCGCGCCGACCGAAACCAACGCGGGGTTCGTCGCCGATTCGTTCATGCTTGGCGCGACTGCGACCAATATCGACTATTCCGGCGACGAGAACGCCGTGACCAAGAATTTCACCGCGACCATAATCGGCCGCATCACGCAAACACTAACAATTATGGAGTGAAAATCATGGGCAATTCCACATTCAACTCGGGCATCGACTACTTCGGATTGGTGACGGCGTCAAGCGGCAAGCTCGCCATTACCGCGTCGAATGAAAACCGTACCAAGCAGTCAGCCAGTGGCGCAAACTCTTATGGCGACATCAAGGTCGTCGATTCCTACGGCGAGACCGCCGCGCCGTCCGCCGATTACACGGTTGTCGACGAATTGACGTCGAGCGACTTTCCACACCTGGGAACCGTCCAGACCGTCTCTGGAATCGAGAACCCAGTAGTTCGCGGCGGACTTACGATTAGTACACAAAGTGGCCAAGCCCCGACCGTCTCGATGACCGGACAGATGGTCCAGTCTGGCGCGACGCAGCTTCGCGACTACGAACTGCCCTCGGGCATCGTGATTCTTCCGCGCCATCGCGCGCAAGACTTTATCAGCGCCATTGACTTTAAGAAGGAAGGCGCGACCGCGTCCGCCGATCCCGTCGCCGCCAGCGATGTCGACGATTACGGTCTTGAATCCGTGTCGGGCAGCTTCCCGATTGAAATTACCATCGCCCAACCGAAGGGCGAGACGAAGAATTACGACCTGCACGGCGGCGAGGCGACCGTCACCTACACGATGAATTGGTATTCTGACAAGAAGCCCGTCATCACGCTCAAGTCGACTGCGATTTCCGCCGGCTACACGATGTCCGCGCCGGTCTCGAAGGCGTGTCCCGAAGGCGGCTACACGCAGTATACATGGACAGTCTCGCTCGCGCTTGTCGGCGAGGAATATACGCCGGAAGAATCGTAAGGAATTCGCCCGATGGTCGCGCCGCTTGCGAAAGAGGATTATGAGGATTTAATCGCCGATGGTCTCAAGCCGACCCTTGACGATTTCGATCGCCTGAACAATCTCGCTTTACGGCTTCAAAAGGGCGCGGAGACCACTTTCGCGAATTGGCCGCGTATCGGCTGGGCGGGGGACGTCCCTTTCCATCAGCCGACTTGCGCGGCGTTCGCTTGGTATCTCGAATATGCTGTGCGAGTTTCTGACGACATCGAGACGCAAAACACCTTCTGGTGGTTCGCGCTTCATCACGCTCGCGAGCGCGGATTTTTCGACGCGTTGACAACGCCCGACGCGATCGCGAAGGCCGTCGGAGAATGGGTATCGACGCTTGCGGTGACGCGAGAGGAAATTCAACGCGCCGCCGAGTTCGCGGTCAAGGGTTTCGCTTACGCCGAGCCGGGAACGCCGCCGCGTCTTGCCGAAGAGCAGAAGCGCGCCGACCGCGATGAAGTCGCCGAAAACTTGAAGCGTCTGCAATCGCGCATGGCGGACGCCGTTGCCAAGACCGGACTTTCATGGTCGGATGTAATGGTCGAAACCCCTTCGCGTCTCGACGTGCTTATCGAAGCGGTGAACGTCGAAGCTGGACATCCGATGAAGCTCAACGAGGCGCAACTTTCCACGGATTACAAGTTCGCTCTTCGGGAAATTCGCAAGCGGCTTGAAGCCGAGAAAGGCGTGGTGAGCAATGGCGAATAAGTCGATTGTCATCCGCATCAAGTCCGCGCTTGACGCCGCCGGAATTTCCGCCACAAAGCAGCAAGTCGACCAAATGGCGAAGTCGATTGCCGCGTCGAACGCGGAAGCGGCCAAAAAATCGAGTAATTCTTGGACGGAGTTTTATAACAAGTTTAAGGTCATTTCGGGCGCGATCAAGGCCGCGTGGAGTGCGGTGAAATACGCGCTTAGCGAGTCGTTTCGATTCGAAGAGCAGACGCGTCAGTTCAAGTTCTTGACCGGCTCGATCGACGAGGCGAAGGCGCATATGGCCGACTTGAAGGCGCTGGGTGACACTCCCCCCTTCTCCATCGACCAATTCGCCGCCGCGTCGCGTTCGATGATGGTGATGTCCGATGGCGCGCTTGGTTACAAGAAGTCGCTCGAAATGATCGGTGACGCCGCCGCCGCCGTGGGCGTTCCGGTCGAGCAAATGGGTCACGCAATCGGTCGCCTTTATGCACTCATTCGCGACGGCCAGCCCGTAAGCCGCGCCACGATGGAGCTTCGTAATATGGGAGTGATTACGCCCGAAGTTGCCGCCGAACTCGACAAGCTTCAGAAGTCGGGCGCGTCGAACGCGGAAATTTGGGCGGCGGTAGAGCGTTCACTTGGTCGCTTCAATGGCGCGATGGCCGAAACCGAATCGACGGGCAACGGACTTATGGGCGCGATCTCGTCGCGCTGGCAAAATCTCGTCCGCCAATTCGGTGACGCTTTTCTTGAATCCGCCGAGGGTGGAATGAAGAGTGTGCTTGACGCGATGAAAGAGCTTGAGAAATCCGGGGCTATCGAGCGTTGGGCGGATAGTGCAGTTTCCAGTATTCAAGAGGTTGGCGGAGCGGTTAAATGGCTCTCTTCTATCGTTGGCACGGTTGGCGGCGTTTTCAGCAAAATATGGAAGTCGACCGTCGGCGTGGCGGTGGCCTTCGGTGCGGGCGCGGATCAAGCGGCATTCGAGGGGCGTGGCTTTTTTGATCAAATCAAAAATGGCGCCGCCGTCGCCAAGGAAATGTGGAATCAAACGTGGAATGGTGGCGACGACGAAGAAGACGAAAGACAAAATGCCGAACGTCGCGCTCTCGAGCGTGCCAAGCGCGAACGTCGCCGCGCCGCCGAGACCGCGAGAGACGCTGAACGCGCCGCCGCCGAGGAATTACGCATAAAAGAGCAACTTGCCGCCAGCCAGAGAAAGCTCGACGAAGAACGCGCCAAAAAAGCGCAAGAGGAAGCGCAAAAGGCCGCCGATGCCGAATTGAAGGCGCGTCAAAAGGCCGAGGACGAGCTTCACAAACAGCGTATTGCCAATATCCAGGCCGAATTGAAGGCGCGGGAAGCCGGCGCGTCCGCGCTTGAAAAGACCGCGTCAACCGCGCAGAGCGAGTTCGACCGCCAGTTCGCGCTTTATCGCGACCCCGAGAAAGCGAAGGAAGCCATCGCCGAAGAGAAGGATTACCAAGCCGACCTCAAGCGGCTTCGCAAAGACGCGGAACGCTACGGCGGCAAGTGGCGCATCGACGAGCTTTCGTCGCTTATGTCCGCCGGCGACATGCAGGGCGTCGCCGACACTTTGAACGCGTGGCGCAAATCCTCGAGCTTCACACCCGAAGTCGAGGCAATGGTTCGCGCCAGCGCGGCGGATCAGACGCGCACGACCGCCGAGGACGAGCTGCGGCAGATCAATGCGAATACTAAAGATCTTTCGGACAAACTCGACCAACTTTTACAGGTTAAATAATAAATGGCTGCACACAAGATAACTTTCGACAGGCGTAGTGGTTCGGGCGGAATGGCGGCCATTTGGCACGATTCCGTTTCGAGGCGTTATTTCGCCGACGAAAGTTTGACCGTAGAGATTTCCGCCGTTGAGCGTCCGGCGTATTCAATGTATCGATTCGAGGGTTATTTTTCCGCAACTTCGGGCGGAGTGAAATACGTCGATGAAAACGGAAATTTTACCGACGCTGCGCGACAACTTACTACGTCGGGCAACGTAACCTTTTATGCGCAATGGACAAGAATCGCATACAAGATAACGCTCAATCGCAATGGCGGGTCGAATGGAACGACGGAGCTTTATTGGTCAATTTTCGCAACCGGCTCGAATCGCGTTTTTCTCGACAGTCAATGCGTCGAGCCCGCAACAAAAATCGAGAAGCCGCTCCGCAATTATTACGCCTTTTGCGGATATGGCGAAACTTCGAGCGGCGACACATTGTATGTCGATCAAGATTGCGCGGTATTGCCAGCGCTCTCCGCGCTGTCGCTAACGGCAGATAAGACCGTTTACGCCGTGTGGGATGATACTCATGATATCAGCGTGTCTCTGAATGGAGGGCAAGGCGTGACCTTGTTCTACTATTCGCAGAGACTTGACAGATTTTATCCAAACATGGAGTCGCAAGAGATTATCTCCGCCATTGAGCCGCCGACACGCGAATCGTTCGCCCTTCTCGGTCTTATGGCGACCAACGCCGACGATGGCGTGGTGCGCGTTCGTGCCGACGGGACGATTGTCGACGGATGGAAGCCGACTGGTAATACCACCATCTACTGCCGCTGGCGTCGCGTATCTTGGAAAGTGAATTGCAATGGCAATAGCGGAACGCCAAATCGCACGATTTATTTTCAAGTTGGCACGAATCCCGGCAAGTTTTTCGCCGACGATTTGTGCGAAAACGAAATCTCGGTCATTGAGCCGCCGACACGCCGTCTCTTCGATTTTCGTTGGTTTTCCAGCGGCGGAGGCAATTTGACGCCGCGATACACGACTTCCGATGGCACGATCACCGACGAATTGCGTTCGCTCGCCATCGCTTCCGATATGACGATTTACGCCGTTTGGAGTCAAACGCGAAAATTGACGCTCGACAATCGCGAGGGTGTTGGCGGTTCGGGCGCGATATTTTACAACGAGAATCGCTCTGGATTTTTCGCCGACTTTGGGCTTTCGGAGTCAACGACGACGATTGCGATACCGCGCCGCGTCGGCTATAAATTCAACGGTTACTATTCCGCAACTTCGGGCGGAGTGAAATACGTTGATGAAGACGGCTCGCTGACTGCCGAGCTTTACGCGCTTTCGATCACCGGCAATGCGACATTTTACGCTCAATGGACGTTCGTGTCTTATGCGCTCACGCTTGATATGAACGGCGGGACGAATCCGCGCTCGAATTATACGGAAGTCGAATATATCGAATCGACTTCCCGCGACGAATACGTTGACACGCTTTACGTTCCGACGCTTAAGACGCGAATCGTGGCCGACTTCCGCCCGATGCCGAATGAAACCAACGAGGAGGAGTTTTTCGGCGTGAGTAGCGGGAGTGTGCCGTCTAGCGTGATACTTCGCTTTCCCGCGACCACCGACATCGAGGGGATTTTCTGTAATGCGCGGGTAGACGAAGCAAAAATCGCCGGACTTGAAAATACGCGTATTTTAGCGGAATTGAAGTCGGGATCGATGACGCTAAACGGTCAGACCGTGCCGATGACGCAAATAGGTGAGCCGATTGCTATCCCGATCTATATTTTCTGCCAGAACTATTCGTCGAGAAACTATTCCGCAATGAGACTCTACTCGTTCAAGATTTATGAGAACGAAGACTTGAGGTGCGATTTCGCTCCGGCGATCGAAACAGTTACCGGAAGGCGCGGACTTCTCGATCGCATAAGCGGACGATTTCATGATATGAACGGCAACGTCAACATGACGGAGATATATTTCGACGGCGTGCATAATCAATTCTACGCCGACTACTTGCTAACTGTTCCGATTTCGCGTGTCGACGTTCCCGCAATTCCCGGCTACGACTTCGAGGGTTATTTCGCTTCCAAGACTGGCGGGTCGAATTACATCGACGGCGACGGTAATATCATAGTCGCCACTCCGCTCACCGCGTCCGCGACGGTCTACGCGAGGTGGAGTCCAAAGACGTTCGCGCTATCCTTCGACTACAACGGTGGCGCCGGCCCGGTCGCGTCGAAAAGCGTCACCTTCGGCGAGCCAATAGGCGAATTGCCGACTGGTGCGAAATATCGCGCCGAGTTTGATAATTGGATGATTGACGACAATCCAATTTCGCCGAGTGACATTTGGAAGTTCTACGCAAACAAGACGGCCACTGCCGGTTGGGTTGACATATTCGGCGGGATCAAGGATTTTTTCAATCTGCAAAGTACGACGCTCATCCCGATTTCGTCGAATAGCGGCGACAACCGCGAGCGAATTTGCGTCTCGCACGTCGGCAAATATGAGCGAGACGTGGACGCTACGAGCGGCGTGTGGCGCAATCCCTCGGTCACTTATATGGTCGTCGGGAATATGACGCTCGACGTGCGGCTTGGCAAGGCATTTGCTGGTTCGGATGGCATGAGCGGATATATGATAACTCAAGTCGCCGTAATGACGGGTTTGACTTCGTTGCCGACCGTCACCGTTTCGGCGGTTGCGAACGAGGGGGCGGATGCCGTCAATACGTTCGACTTGTCGGTTGCCATATCTTCTCGTCACCGCCCACAGAATCTGCTTGGTGCGATTTCGGGAGGCGGCGAATTGCATTCTTTCGAACTCGTTGCTTTGTGCGATCCCGTGGTTCTCGCCGAGAACATGATGCCGTGCGCAAGCGACGTTGTCAATGGCAAGATACGCATAAACGCCGAGGTTGCCGATTATGATGACACGGGAGCTCCGGTGGCAAACAATGATTTCGTCATGCTTGGCGAGCCGGTAGAGCGCAATCATATCGGCTATAAGATGTATAACGTTACAGCTGAAAGGAATTTTTGAAATGGGATATTACGCGGGATCAGGAGTTATTGTTAGCGGCAGTCACACTTTCAGCGAGGGCGGGCAGGCCATGGGTGGTGCATTTCTCATGGTTGAGCGCGAGACCAAAACCACCTCAACCGTCAAGAATGGCGTATCGCTCACTTCCGCGCAATCCTCGGTTGGTGGAGGCAAGTATCGCTCAGGCTTTCTCGCTTTCGGCTCGTATCAATTTCCGTCGACCGACTGTTCGGGATTGCAAATCAACTATCAATATACACAAATCAATGGCTCTAATCTTTATCAACTTATTGAGAATAGAACACAATGGCGAAGCACCCTGCACGTTTCCAACGGTGGCGGCGTGATGAGCAAGGGCCCACCAAGCGACTGGATTGAAAGTCTGTAAAAAATGGAAATCCCGAATTATATTTTTCAAGTAAAAAAAGACCAGCTTGCCAAAATGCTCGCTGCCGGGAATATGCGCGCCGGCAAGGGCGTTATCATCGAGATGAAAGATGACGCAATCGAGATTCGTCTGGATCCGACAGTCATCGCGGAATACATTTGGTGTTTCGTGAAGAGCAACGTGCTCTCCAGTGTCAGCGCACGATATAATTGGCCAAACACGTTGCAGCATCTTGATATGAATGTGGCGAGTCATTGATTTTAAAAGCGGAGGAATCTATATGATTGCGGAAATCAACATCAATCTCAACGCGGCGCAACCGAGCATCCCCTTGCGACCATTTCAGACGTTCGTCGGTTCGCCAAGCCAAGTGCGCATTTTTGGCGTGCCGCCCAAAATCGGCGCGTGGGAAATTCGCTCGATATTCGTAAATGTCGCCTATCCCGACAACTCGATTCGGTCGGTTGCGGCGACGAGGGTCGATAACTACTGGACGGCGACGATTCCCGCGTGCGCCGTGCCGGGCAAGTCTACGAGCGGCTTCACAATTTCCGCGAATGGCGTCGCCGAAGATGGCGCAACGCCTGTGACGGGCTACGTTTTAGGCCAGGGCGCGGTCGAAGTTTACGATCTCGACGGCACGATTACGGTCGGCGAGACGACCTACTACCTCCACCTACTCGCCGCTCCGCCGGAAACGCCGCGCATTGGCGACCTCGCGCCGTTCGAGGATGGCTACAAGTTGTACAACGGCTCGGAGTGGGTTGCGCTCGGCAGCGGCTCGGTGACGTTCGACGACTCGGTGACTCGCACCTCGGCCAACGGCGTAAAGTCGTCTGGAATTTGGGGCGCGATTTGGGGCGCGCTGACGGCGTTGCCAACTGGGTTCAGTTCGCTTTATAGTTGGTGCAGAGCGAAATTTGCGGTAAAAGCCGATGCGGAAATGCACGAT
>JAZRWB010000050.1:0-7674 GCA_045599445.1 Kiritimatiellia bacterium
CCAGATTCAGGTTCTGGTGCCGCAAGGTGTGTGGGTTCAAATCCCACCGGGTGCACCAAGAAGCTGGCCCCTTCGTCTATCGGCTAGGACATCTGGTTCTCATCCAGGTAAGAGGAGTTCGACTCTCCTAGGGGCTGCCAAAGCGAGTTTTAAGAGTGCACACGGCGAAGAAGATACTTTGCGTCACGGGAAAAACGATGAAATGGGCTTTCATCGTTTTTTGCGTTTATTTGCTGTCGCTGTGCTTCCGGCAGGAGCGGTTGCCCGCGAGTTGGGCGAATGCCATTATCGACGCTTACACGCCGACCAACTTGATCGTCCGCGTCTCTTCGATGTCCTTCGGATTTCGGCATGGGCTCTATATTCGGGGTTTGAAGGCGTACGATCGCAATCGCGAAGCGAACCTCGGACAGCTCTTGAGCGCCGATTCGATTTCCGTTTTCCATTTGCAACGCCGGGTGGAGATCGACGCGCTTCGTTTTACGCGGCTCGGCGACGAGTATTACAAGCCGGGCAATCACGAGCGGAACGAGCGAATTGAGGTGAAGTTGCCGACGATTTCGAGCTTTGAGTTGATTTTGAACGATCCGCACATTCTCGGATTGACGCCGCGAATCGCGTCGGCGAACGTCATGTCCTCGGAGAAACGAATTTACATTGACGACTTGAACATTCGCTGGGACGAAGGGGAAAGCATCGCAGTTCAAGGGCGCTGCTCGGTCGATTTCGAAATCCAGCGCGTTGAAGGCGAGGTTTCCGGTAAATCCACGCAGTCGCTAATCCGTCCGCTAATCGTCGCGCTGGACATTCCGGTCGCGTTGCCCTATATGGATGGCTTCACCGAGATCCCGGAGCCGGTCGACGCGCGCTGCGCCTGGAGCGTCAATCTCGTGAACAACGATTTCGATCTCGATCTCGGCCTCGACGCGAAAATGGGCAAATACAATTCGGTGACCATGCAGCACGCGAAAGGAGACATCCACTTGCACGTCTACACCCGCGGCGATTCGCTTAACTATCGTCACGTAATCGGGCCCGTCTCCGCGGTCTCGCCGCGAAGCCGTCCGCTGGACGGAACGATAACCGTGGAAGGTACTAACGGTTTTAACCGGGTTACCGTGGTCGCCCGAAGCGGAATGCAACTGTCCGACTTGTTGAAAATCGGCGGTTTCACCGGCGATTACGTCGGAGAGGAGGTCGGGGGAGACGCGAAGTGCGATTTGGAGTTCCGTTTCCCCAGATCGATGACCAACAACTACGAAGTTTTAAACGGCAAGGGATCGGTGGCCATCAAAAACGGACATATCTTGCGTTTGAAGGGCTTTAGAGGTCTATTGGAGTTGCTGGCCGAAAAAGTTCCGGGGGTGTCGTGGTTCACCGATTCCACTCAAGCTTCCGCCGACTACGTAATTGAAAACGGCGTACTGAAAAGCGACAACGTCTACATCGAGGGCGCGGCTTTCTCCATCAAGATGTACGGCAAGTTCGACATTGTGGCCGACGCCCTGGATTTTACGGTGCGAGTGCAATTCGGCAAGAACGACTCGATACTCGGAAAAATCGTTCATCCGTTGACTTGGCCGGTTACCAAGCTGTTGCTCGAGTTCCGGCTGACCGGCACGACGGAAAATCCGCAATGGAAATACCTAAGCGTCATTGATCGCATCGTCGGGGATTAAAAGATGAATCTTACGAGTCCGAGTCAGGTTAAGGCGTGGTGCATCGAAAACGGCTTCCACCCCAACAAGGTGCTGGGACAAAACTTCCTCGTGGATCGCAATGTCGTGGAGGCGATCGCTGACGCGGGGCTTGAAGACGGAGCGCGGAAGGTGCTGGAGGTCGGGCCGGGGCTCGGAGTGCTCACGGAGGCGTTGCTCGCGCGCGGCGCGGAGGTTACCGCGATTGAAAAGGACCCGGTGCTCGCATCGCGGCTTAAGAGCGCGCTCGGCGATCCCTCGGGGCTCGAGGTGATTGCGGGCGATGCGTTGGAGGTTCGGGCAAAGGGCGAATTCGACTGCATGGTCAGCAATCTTCCCTACCAGGCGGGAACTCGAATACTGCTTGAATTCGCGATCGCCCGCGAACTGAAGTCGATGACCGTTTTGGTGCAGACCGAAGTGGCCGAACGGTTGATGGCGGGGCCGGGTTCGAAGGCGCGAGGGCTCGCCGGCGTTTGGGCTCAACTGGACTACGACGTCGAAGTCGTCCGCAAGGTGTCGGCCGGTTGTTTTTGGCCGAGACCTTCCGTAGGATCCAGCGTGGTTCGGCTTGTTCGTCACGACCGCAATCTCGGACTTTCGGAAAAGGAGCGCGCGACCTTCCGTCAATTGACCAAACGCGCGTTCGAACACCGTCGCAAACAACTTGGCAGCGTATTCAAAGATTTGATACAATCTACGGCAAGGGCGGAAGAACTGTCCAATGCGGACTGGGTCGACCTTGCAAAGGCGTTGAGCGCCAATGACACCTGAGGAATTTTTAGAGCGAAACGAGTTCGTGACGGCGACCGAAATCGATCGGTCGGCTCTGATAACGGCCTTGCTTTCCGAGATGGAGAAAGGGCTCGCGGGGGAGGAATCCTCTCTACTCATGATTCCTTCTTATCTGGATGCGTTCGGCAAGATTCCCGACGGCGCGAGCGCGATGGCGCTGGACGCCGGCGGAACCCATTTTCGCGCCGGCGTCGTCAGCGCGCCGGCGGAAGTGCGCGAGCGGAGCGATCGGCCGATGCCGGGGTCGCAAGCGGAGGTTTCATCCGACGAGTTTTACCGGTTTTTCGTCGAAGAGGTGCGGCGGTTGCAAGCGACGACCGGCGGCGATCGGCTCGGATGGTGCTTTTCCTATCCCGCCGAGTCCACTCCGGAGCTGGACGCTAAGCTCGTGCGTTGGACCAAAAACATCAAGGCGCCGGAGATCGTCGGGCACTATGTCGGGCGGGAACTCGCGAAACGCTCCGGGCTTTCGCGGGTGGTCGTAGTCAACGACACGGTCGCCACGCTGCTCGCCGTAAAAGCCGTGGAGGGCGACGCCGACTATTCGTCTTACATCGGATTCGTCCTCGGAACCGGAACCAACGTCGCCTATGTGGAGCGGCGGGCCAATATTTTGAAGGATCCGGCGATCGCCGCCTCCGGCGGAACTATGATCATCAACGCCGAATCCGGCGGCTTCGACAAGCTTCCGTTATCGACGTTCGACCGGACGGTGGACGAGCGTAGCGGCAATCCCGGCTACAATTTGCTGGAAAAGCAGATTGCGGGAGCGTATCTCGGCCCCATCGGGCTCGAAATTCTCAAAGGCGCGGCGAAGGCGGGGCTTTTCGTCGGCCGCACCGCCAATTTGATTTGCGGGCTTGGCGAACTCGGCGCGGTGGAGCTGAACCATCCGGAGCGTATTTTCGAGGACGAGGGCGACGTGCGCATGGCGCGACGACTGCTCACGCCGGTGCTCGAACGGGCGGCGACGCTTTCGGCCGTTCATCTCGCGGCTTTCGCGATCAAGTCCGGCGAGGGCGCGGAAGCTTCGTCGCCGATTGCGATCAATATCGACGGTTCGACCTACTACAAAACCGATTTGATATCCTTCGCCGACTGCATTCGCCGGGAACTCGACGATATGCTCGTGCGGCGGCGCAACATCAACTACACCATCGTCCCCGCAATAGCCGACGCGTCGCTAATCGGCGCGGCGATTGCGACTCTCTTATGAAGAAAACTACACTAATACTGGCGCTGCTGCCCTGGGCGGCGCTCGCGGAGGAAATCGACGGCATCGCCGCCAAGGTCGGGAACGAGGTAATCCTCAAAAGCGACGTCATTATGGAGATGCGGCGAGCGAACATATCCTCCGCCGACATGTACGAAAAGATTCGCGACGAGATAATCGATCGCAAGCTGATCCTGAAGGCGGCGAACGAGGCGAAGCTTACGCTGCAGGTCTGGCTGGTCGACAATCGCGTGCGCGAAATCATCGATCGCGCCTTCGACGGCGACCGCAACAAGCTGATGGAGACGTTGTCCCAACAGAAGATTTCCTATCCCGAATGGTATCAGCGCATGAAGGACGACATGATCGTCTCGGCGATGCGTTGGAACACGGTGGACAAATACGTTTCCGCTTCGCCGGCGGCGATGCGCGAAGAATATCTCGCCCATCCGGAAAAGTATTCCACTCCCGACATCGTCACCGTATCGGTGATTTTGCTCCGTCCCGAGGACGCCGGTTTGCGCGAGAAAATTTCCGCGGCGTTGAAAGACGAGGACTTCGCGGAGCTCGCCCGTCGGTTCAGCGCCGATTCGCATGCCGCCGAGGGCGGAGTGTGGAAGGACGTGCGGCCTTCCGAAGTGTTCAAAAGCGAGGTTTGCGAGGAAATCGCCAAGATGCCCAAGGGCACGCTCAGCCATTGGGTCGAAATCGGCGGCTGGAGCTTTCTGCTGCGAAAGGACGACGAAACCAAGGGCCGGGCGCGGACTTTCGAGGAGGCGTACGAAGACGTGGAAGCGACGGTCAAGAACGAGCTTGCGAATCGTATGCAGGACGAATGGCTCAAGCGGTTGCGGGCGGAGACGTTCGTTCGCGTTTATTGACGGAAGGAATCGAACTATGCTGAAGTGGATGGACAGTCTTTACGGGCGCTCGTTGATGCGCCTTGCCTCTTTCACCGACGAGGAGATGCTCGATCTCGTGGATCTCGCCGGGCAACTCAAAGCGCGTCGCCACGCCGGGGTGCGCGGCGATCTTCTGAAACGCAAGAACATCGCGCTTATCTTCGAGAAGTCCTCGACCCGTACGCGCAATTCCTCGATCGTGGCGGCGCGTGACGAAGGCGGCGGCGCCGAATATCTTACCCGTCCGGATATCCATTTCGGGAAAAAGGAGAGCGTGAAGGATACCGCGCGGGTATTGGGGCGGATTTACGATGGCATTCTTTTCCGCGGATTTTCCCAGCAGACTTGCGAGGATCTTGCGAAGTATTCCGGAGTGCCGGTGTGGAACGGACTCACCGACGATTACCATCCGACGCAGATACTGGCCGACTTGCTGACCGTGAAGGAGACTTTCGGCAATCTCGATAATTGCACCGTCGCTTATGTGGGCGATGGTCGCAACAACGTCGCCAATTCGCTGATGATGGGTTGCGCCAAGGCCGGCGTTCGCTACATCTGCTGCGCTCCGAAGAGCTTGCGCCCCGACGAGGCGGTGCTTGCCGAAGCGGAAGCGGTGGCGAAAAAGAACGGCGTCGACATCCGGGTGTTCGAAGATCCCGTGAAGGGTGTCAAGGGCGCCAACGTCCTTTACACCGACGTCTGGGTGTCGATGGGCGAGGAGGCCAAGACCGCCGAGCGCATAAAGCTGCTTCGTCCCTACCAGATCAACATGGAGCTTATGAAGGCGACGGGTAATCTCGACGGCAAGCTCATGTTTCTCCACTGTCTGCCGGCGTTCCACGATTTCAACACCGAGGTCACCCGCGAATCGGGTGCGCTAGAGGTCACCGACGAGGTTTTCGAGTCGAAGTACTCCAAGGTGTTTGACGAATCCGAAAACCGCATGCACACCATCAAGGCGCTTTTCGTGAGCGCGCTTTGCGACCGGAAGACGATATGAACGAATACATCGATTGGCGAGAATTCACCGTTGAACGGGTCGAGCGCGAGCTTCCCGGGCTTTTGGACGCCGCCGAGAAGGGCGTAACGGAAATCGAGAACGCGAAGCCGAAGGACTACGAAGGGCTCGTTCATCGACTGGGCGATGCGACGCGCCCGCTTTACGAGTGCTGGGGTCGGATCGGCCACATGCTGGGAGTGATGAACGACGACGGATGGCGCAAGTTGCAGGAGACGTGGCAACCGCGCATCGTCGAATTTTCGCTTCGGGTCTCCCAATCCCGCGCGCTGTTCGAATTGGGAAAGGCGTTGGTTACTGGAGAAGTCGGCGTTCGCAAACGGATTCTCGAAAAGATGATTCAGGGCGCGGAGCTCGCCGGCGTGGGTCTGGACGGAGATCGTCGCTCGCGCTTCAACGCAATCTCGGCCAAAATCGCCAAGCTCGCCAGCGACTTCCACAACGCGGTAATCGACGCCACCACACCGGAGATCTCCGACGCGAACTTCCCGCTGACGATGAAGAACGATCCGGATCGCGCGAAACGCGAACGGCTTTACCGTCTGCGCGTTACCCGCGCGCCGGAAAATACCGCGCGAATCTCGGAAATCCTCGCGCTTAAGCGGGAAATGGCGTCCTTGCTGGGCTTTAAGAACTACGCCGAACTTTCGCTCGCCACCAAGTGCGCGCCTTCGGTCGCCGCGGTCGGGGAAATGATCGACCGACTCGACGTCGCGACCGCGAAAATTTCCGAACGCGAGGACAAGGAGCTCGGCGAGGGGCTGATGCCGTGGGATTTCGCTTTCGCCGCCGAACGTCTGCGCGAAAGGAAGTACGCCTATTCGGAAGAGGAACTCAAGCGGTATTTCGAGCTTGAGGACGTCCTCAAGGGGCTTTTCAAGATTAGCGGTTTCCTTTTTGGTATAGAAGTTCGCGAACTTTCCGGCACGAGCAAGCCGCCGGTTTGGCACGACGACGTCAGGTTCTTCGAAGTTTTCGAGCATGGCCGAAAGATATCCGCTTTTTACTTCGATCCTTACGTGCGCACCGGGCTGAAGTCCGGCGGGGCGTGGATGAACGAGTTTCGTTCGCGTCGACCGGGCGTCGATCCGCTCGCGACGATCGTCACCAACTTTCCGCTCCCGGAGAACGGCAAGTGCCTTTTGCCGTTCCGCGAAGTTGAAACCCTGTTCCACGAATTCGGCCACGCTCTGCAGCAGATGCTTACGCGCGTCGAGGAGGAGGACGCCGCGGGCATCAATCTCGTGGAGTGGGATGCGGTCGAGGTCGCGAGCCAGTTCATGGAGAACTGGTGCTTGGACGATCGCACCGGCATTACGGTTCCGCCGGAGCTGAAGGCCAAGGTTCGCGCCGCGAAGAATTTCCGGGCCGCGAGTCAATGCCGCAGGCAGCTTTCGTTCGCGAAGACCGACATTCTGCTCCACTCGATGGAAGCGGTGGACGACGCCAACCGGGTGAAAAGCGAGGTGTTTCGCCACTTCGGAATGCCGATGATCGAGGAAGACCGTTTCCTCGATGCCTTTACCCACATCTTCGCCGGCGGCTATTCCGCGGGATACTACGGCTACAAGTGGGCGGAGGTGATGAGCGCGGATTGCTTTGGCGCGTTCGAAGAGGCGGGGTTGGAAAACGACGCGGCGATGCGCGAATTGGGCAACAAGTACCGCGAGACGATTTTGGCGCTCGGCGGGTCGGAAAGCGCGCTTGAGGTTTTCCGCAAGTTTCGCGGTCGCGATCCGGAAATCTCCGCCTTGCTTCGTCAGCAGGATATGTTATAATAATCAAACAAGGAAAGGAAATTTATTATGAAGATTCTCGTTACCGGCGGAGCCGGATTCATCGGAAGCCACACCGTCGTCGAATTGCTCAATGCGGGCCATGAGGTCGTCGTCGTCGACAATCTTTGCAACAGCTCGAAGAAGTCCCTCGCCCGCGTGAAGAAGATTACGGGCAGGGATACGACTTTCTACAAGGTTGATATTCGCGATGAGAAGAAACTCAATCAGATTCTCGATAAGGAAGGCCATTTCGATGCGACGATTCACTTCG